>JAFZUN010000074.1 GCA_017618315.1 Spirochaetales bacterium | reverse complement strand
TGATCCAGCCGCCTTTAGGGTCCTCTGATCCACAGAGCAGGCTTGGAACAAAGGCAACATCAGAGGCAAAATCAAGACAGAATTTCATTCCGTTTTTGGAAGTATAATCTGCATGATAACCATTAATTGTCACATTTTCGGTGTTGAAGTTGTACATCAGCCTGAAATCGTGGGAATCTTTTGCAAGTCCATCAACATAATCGACAAGCACGCAGACAGAGCCCGGAACAAGAATCAGCTTCCTTCTGTGGAACACCGGATCTGGCAGATATGCATATCCGTTATGCTCAAGGTCAATCATCTTGAGCCCTTCCTTCTCTCCGAAGAAAAGGCACAGGCAGCGCACTCCTCGCACCCGGTCAACGCCCGGGATGGCACCCAGCTCATGATCATCAACATAGAGTGTGTTATGTGCGAGAGCGGAGACGAAATAAGCTCTCCAGTCCTTCCAGACAGATGATCGGTAAATGTAGCGCCCGCTGTCCACCAGGACGTCCTCTCCCCTGAGAGTGACCTCGGCATGCATGCTGTCATTATGTGAATGTGTGGATCTCTCACCACGCTCAAGCTGTGATGAGTGGGTGCAGAGGTAGTCATCCTTATCTCCCCAGCCGGTACGCATCACATAGACGCCTTCCTCTGAGTACTTGTAATCCAGATCGGCAGGTTCAGATCCTTTCTCACGCAGTGTTCCGAAAAACCTGAACTCATCGTCTCCGAAGAGATCATACATCCAGTTCATGTATGCCCTGATCTCGTTCAAGTCCTTGGGGAAGAACGAGAGGTTCATTCCCTCATATATTGAAGTATCCGCACGCCTTGTTGTCAGGTCATCCCTGTCCGCATCACCTATCATTGGTGTGGACAGGTCAGGCTTGAAGAGAGAGCAGATGTATTTTGCACTCCTTCTTATGACCTCCCAGGCGTAGTCTGGAACATATATTCCGTTTTTATCGCACAACACAATGGCCTGTGCAAACGCAATTGATGCAACCATGTGGTAGATCGGGGTCTTCTCCATATGCACCCCGTTATCCGAGAAGCAGTAACGGACCTCGTGCATAACACGTCCGTACGCTGTGTCAAACCACTCTCCTGATTCCTTGAACTCCGGGAACATGATGGCAATCTGAAGAAGAGCGCTTGTCTCCATGCTGAGCCAGTTGGAGGATCTGTCGTGGTTCGAGTAATGCCCCATCAGGAACAGGGCATGATCCCTTATTCCAAGAAGGAAGGCTGCAATGTCATCCTCTGTCCAGACAGATGAACAGCGGAAGATCTCAAATACCGGAAGCCAGGTCGTGTAGACACGTATTCCGGTCTCAATTGTTCTCCAAGCGGTTCCGGGGAACGGCTGCTTGGGGACAAAGGTTGTGTCCTTTATAAACTCGTCCGCAGGCCATGCATCTCTGAATGAATGAAGCTCGGATAAGAACTCCTTTGTGTACCTCTCATCCTTTGTAAGCGCATAGGCCCTGGCAAGAGGCTGCCAGTAGATGGTCCGGAAAAGTGACCAGCTCCACTCGTTGTCTCGGCTGGTCTCTGTGGTGGGGTTGAACATCCAGTCAATGGGACCGTTGAACTTATGGCCGAATATGTCATGGTCCATGACACGCTGGGCATCCTCAAGGATCTTGTCATCCTTAATCTGAGCAGCCTCGGATGCGTCAAAGAGATAC
>JAFZUN010000073.1 GCA_017618315.1 Spirochaetales bacterium | reverse complement strand
GCACCCTGGCGGGAACGGCAGGATCTTCTGGCACAGTCCCACAAGGCAACGGGCCTCGCTGCAGAAGATGATCCCTCCGTCTGAGAGATACCCGTAGAACAGCGGCCTGATTCCTATCGGATCTCTTGCAGCCACAAGTGAGTCTGAAGCAGAGTCATAGATTACAAGGGCGAACTCAGCATCCAGATATCTGAACATCTCTGTTCCCTTCTCCTTCCATAATGGAAGCAGAACCTCGCAGTCAGACTGACTCTTGAACTTATAGCCCTTATTCTCAAGATACCTCTTGATCGGCCTGAACCCGTAGATCTCGCCGTTGCAGACCACGCTGTCTCCGCCTAAGTGGAACGGCTGCATTCCGTCCTCGCTGAGATCCATGATGGCAAGACGGTTGAATCCGAGATAATTATTATTGCCCGCGTTCATGAATCGAGTCTGGTCAGGACCTCTTGAAACGGACAATCCGAAATGAGTCCTGACACAGTCGGGCGAGACATCACGTGTTGAAAAACCGATGATTGAACACATATCGTACCCCCTGTTCAGTTTCATTTTGGGGAGATTATACAAACTTGAAGAAAAACAAACAAATACATATAATATTATGGTTATCATATCTTTTCCATATGATAAAAAAAGGAGCGCATCATGGAACTCAGGGTACTGAAATACTTTGTCACTGTCGCAGAGGAGCTTAACATCACCAAGGCAGCAGAGAAACTGAACATCAGCCAGCCGCCTTTAAGCAACCAGATCAGGAACCTTGAGCAGGAACTGGACACCGTGCTCTTCATCCGCGGAAAGCGCCACCTGCTTCTCACAGATTCCGGAAAACTGCTGTACAGGCATGCAAAGGAGATCCTGAGTCTCTCGGAGAAAGCCTCAAATGAGATCCGCCAGATGGGGAAAGACATCAGCGGTACAATCTCAATCGGCCTTGTGGAAGGATCTGCCCCTGATATCGCGTCCAAATGGATTGAGTCATTCATCAGAAAGTATCCTGACATCAAATTCAGGATCATGGACGGAAACAGCGATGAGCTGATCGAGCGACTCAGAAGCGGTCTCATCAACCTTGCGGTCATCACCTCCCCCTGTGACCAGACCCTGCTTCACAGCTTCAAGGTCGGGCAGGAAAAGATGACAGCCTTCATGAGCAAGGACAACCCACTTTCACAGCTTCCCGGAGACACCATCGACCTCTCCATGCTGAAGAACCAGCCCCTGATAGTCCCCAGCCGCGAATATCTCAACGACATGATCTACGAATGGTTCAGGGAGATCAAATCAGAGCCGAACATCGTGTGCAAAATGGACAACTACCTCGATGTCGCAGCTCTTGCCGGCTGCAATGTGGGCATAAGTCTTTTCCCTAAAACCTCCTATGTCCTCAACCAGCAGATTGTGGCAAAGGAGATCGTGAACTCCGGAAGATTCGTCGAATACCTCTTTGTCTGGCTCAAGGGAAAACCGCTTCCCCTGGCAGATGAAACATTCATCAGTTTTGTTAGAAAAACACTCTGAATCCATATTGACAGAATACTCACACAGGCCTTAATATAGTGTCGGTATCAAACAGACACACTAGATACAGGTGCATTACGCTTAATAGAGAAGTGAGTAAAAAACTCCACGGTCCCGCCGCTGTGAATGCCGGAAAGCAGAGATCGGCTTTCAGATGATGAGATAAGCCACTGGGTCCTGCGCCCGGGAAGGTTCATCGGAATCGGCATGAGTCAGAAGACCTGCCTGTACTGTTACGTATACGCTGCCACG
>JAFZUN010000072.1 GCA_017618315.1 Spirochaetales bacterium | reverse complement strand
GATCCGTATGATGTCTCAGTCAAGACAGGAGAGGGTGGACACGGTGGCGGAGACCCGGTCATGCTGGACGATGTATTCCTTGAGAATCCTCCTTATGACGAGTTCCACAGAGCCGCGGACTTCCATGACGGAGTCGAGTCAATTCTTGTAGGAATTGCAGGAAACAAGGCCATTGCCTCAGGTCTTCCTGTTAATGTTGATAGCCTGATTCACTGGTAATCTATAAGAAAATGAAAGTATTCTCTGAAGATTTCACATCATTTGAGCTTGGAGCATTCCCCTTTGACGCTGAGCACAGCGCCATGGGGGAATATCATTATTATCCAAATCCGGGATACTGTGGACAGTGGTTTGACCCTATTTCAGACTGGTCCTACCGCGGACCAAGCTGGCTGATCTCCAACGCCGACATGGACGGCGGACGCTGCATTGAGCAGATGCGCCTTTCAGAGCCCGGGGAAAAGAAGGCCATTCCTGTCTTGCGTGCCGGAGACACCATGTGGGAGGATTATACCTTCAGCGCTATGATCAGGCCGATGATAGCAGACCAGATAAACGGGATATTGTTCCGTTACCAGACAAGCATGATGCACTATGGCTTCTTCCTTGTCCCCGGAGGTGCACAACTTCAGAAGGTGGAGAAACTTCAGAGAACAGTTCTATGCCACGCGGATCTCTCATGGGATTCGGATTCCTACCAACGCCTCACAGTTGAGGTCTCAGGACCTTCTATCAAATGCTATGTGAACGGAGTTCTCGTCATTGAGACTACTGACGGAAGATATTCCGAAGGCTGTATTGCTCTCTGCGCGTGCAGGCCGACAAGGTACCGTGACATCTTTGTTGAAATGACTGATGAGCAGTATGCCGCCTACGGCAACAAACGATGCTGCTGGGAGAAAGCGGAGAAAGAGGGCAGAAATGAGCATTTCAAGGCAAAGCTCTGGAAAAAGATAGACCTCAAGGACTTCGGTGCCGCCCGCCAGATCAGGTTCGGCCACCTGACAGGGACTGATGAATGGTTCTTTGTAATGTGCCAGAACCAGCGCAAGGTCTACAAGGACCGTTATCCTGTCATCTCTTGCATGACCGCTGTCAGCGTGAAGACAGGAGAGGTTCTCTGGCAGATCGGGGAGCCCTGTGACAGCGCGGAGATAGAGAAGCTCACGACAGACCTCCCGTTCCAGATCTATGACATAGACAATGACGGTATTGACGAGGTCATCTGCTCGTGGGACTTCAAGCTCATGATCCTGGACGGAAGGACAGGAGAGGTCAAGAAGAGTATTCCGACTCCGCTTAATGAGGCTGCACCCAAGACTGTCACGGGTCTTGAATTCGGAAAGTATGCCTTCAAGCGCCTGAATGTAGATGCCATCCGCATAGTCAATGTCTCAGGAAACAACTGACCTTCAGAGATTCTCATCAAAGATCGCTATTCACGCTATTGGATTTATGACAAAGACCTGAACTATGAGTGGGAGTTCTCAAAATACAACACAGGACATTTCCCGTTCTCTTATGACTTCAACGGTGACGGGCGTGATGAGATCTTCTCCTGCTATAACATGGTGGACAGTAACGGAAAGCTAATGTGGTCTCTTCCAATTGAGATCGACCATACCGATGAGATAATAGTCGGCACCTTCGGCCCGGGCCAGGATGAGAGGCTTGCCATTGTCTCTGGCTGGGAAGGCTTTATGATTGTGAACAAGGAAGGAAAAATCATAGTCCGCGACATCAATGGCCACGCCCAGAGAATCAGCAGCGCCAACTACTGTCCGGACAAGCCTGGCTTTGAGATTGCCACCACCACTTACTGGGGCAATAACGGCATTGTCTATCTTCACGACTGCAACGGCAGGGAGATCTGGCACCGTGAGATGCTCTCAAACGGCAATGTCATAGCACCACTTAACTGGGACGGAAACGGAACTGAGATCATCTGGATGAGCGCCCATGAGGGTGGCTTTGACGGAGACGGACGCAGGGTTCTGGTCCTGCCGGATGACGGACATCCTGAGATGTGCACTGAAGTAATCAACCTCACAGGTGATACCCGCGATGAGATTGTTGTCTGGGACAGGCACAGCATGTACATCTACACCCAGGACGGAGAAGCAGCAGATGACCCGAGAGGAGAATACAGGCCCTTCAAGTATCCTGAGTACAACGGCTCCAACTACCGTGGAGAGTACAGCTTTCCCAACTGGGACGACTGATCAACGAGCTTCCTTGATTCCGAAGAACAAAGCTATAATATTTCGCTGAGAGGATAATATTCCGGGAACTGAAACGGGTTTTCCTTGAGCCTGTCTTTGATGTCTTCAAATGAGTTTCTTAATCTCTTTGCTGCTTAAGGGCTTACTCTGGAAAGAAAAGCAATATGACCCAGCAGCTGTGATCTAACTCTTGTCGCCAGTATTACTCTGTACTTCCCCATAAAGTATTTGGTCGGCGTTTAAAAAACACTGTATACAGTAATTTTATTGATTCTTATAACTGAAACCAGTTATAATCTGGTTATGAGACTCAAAGAATATGTAGCAGAACATGACATGAACATTTCCTCTCTTGCAAAGGAGTCAGGACTTCCTTATTCAACCGTCAGCGAGCTTGTTAACGGGAAAAAGGAACTTGGCAGATGCAGCGCCGAGACTGTCTACAGACTAGCAAGGGCTCTTGATACCACTGTGGAGGGACTTCTGGTTTCTGAGTGTGGATCCGATTTTCCAGACAGGTATTTCTTGACCAAAGACCAGAATATATTTCTTGCAAAAAAACTGTGGGATGAGAATGTCTACTGCGGCATGCGCATGGAGAACAGGAATGTCACCTTTCCCCAGACAAAGACGATTCTGGATGGTGTGAACGTTACAGGAGTGAACATAGACGATATAACCGCAATTCTGAACATGAGAGATGCATGGAAATATCTTCTGCAGACTGTTGATGAGAAACTTGACCTGTCATACATCTGCAAGCTCAATTCTTTCATTGCCAGGAATGAGGCTCTTGAATGGGGAGTCCTGCGCTACGGAAGAGTGGGGATATCCGGAACAGACTACAAACCTGCTGTTCCTGTAGCTGAGAAAGTGGAAGGCGACATCAGAAGAATTGTTTCTGCCTATGACACTGCCACATCAAGGGCACTGGAGCTTTTCTGTTACATCACATACAACCAGCTGTTCTGGGACGGAAACAAGCGCACTGCTCTTGTGGCTGCAAACAAGCTCTTGATTGTCAAAGGATGTGGATTCCTGACAATAAAGGATCAGGACATGGCTGAATTCAATGAGCTTCTTGAGGACATGTACAATACAGGCAAGAATGATAAGCTAAAGAGATTCCTTTATTCAAAAGCGCTTTTCGGATTGGAGCTGTAAGTTCGGGACTCAGAACTTCACAACAACCTTAAGGTAGTTGCCTGGGTTCTTCTCAATGTCCTTCAGGGTCTCGGGAGCCTCATCGACAGGGACAACCTTTGTGATGATCTTTTCGACATCGACCTTCCTGGATGCAATCAGTTCAAGAGCCTCTTGGAAACAGCCCTTGCTGTTCCTGGTTCCAAGGACATCAAGCTCCTTCTTGGTGATGATGTCTGTCGGAAGAGTGGTCTCTCCTTTAGGATAACCTGTAAAAGCTACTCTTCCAGCGTGGCAGACGACATCGAATGAGGATCTGATGGACGGGCTTGCGCCGGAAGCCTCACATGCGCATTCGGCATAGGCACCGTTTGTGAACTCGACCACTTTCTGCTCGGTATTGTCCCTCTTTGGGTTGATTGTGTAGGGGACTCCAAGTGATCTGGCAAGATCCAGTCTCTCATCTACGATGTCAACGATGATGGGGATTGCCTCATAGGCAAGAGATGCCATTGCAACCAGAAGACCTATGGTTCCGGCTCCGAAGACCACGATGTGTTCTCCCTTTTGGAGCTTGAGCCTGTGGATGGCATGAAGTGCGATTGTAAGTGGTTCAGCCAGTGCGGCTCTCTCCCACTCAAGGCCCTCAGGAATCTTGATGAGCATGTCGGTGTAATGGGTGAAGTACTCTGACATGCCTCCGTCAATATGAACGCCTCTGACCTTGATGTTCCTGCAACAGTTGGTCTTTCCAAGGGAGCATGGATAGCAGTGTCCGCAGTATGTATACGGGTCAATGACAACGCGGTCTCCGACCTTGATGTTGTTGGGGTTCTTTGTGCCTACTGAAATGACCTCTCCGGCTATCTCATGTCCGATGATCCTGGGGTAGGAGACAATGTTATTTGTGCCCCTGAATGCTCCAAGATCACTTCCGCAGATTCCTGCGGCATGAACCTTGATGACAGACTCCTCATAATTAGGTTCTACGCGCTCGACTTCCTTGACATGGACTGACCATGGTTTCTCTATGCAGACTGCTTTCATTTTCTTTCTCCACTATGGATTATATTGTTTTTCAAAGCTCTTTGGCAATCTTTTCAAGGACATCAAAGTCTGCCGGAAGCCATTTGACGGAGAAGAGGTCTTCTTTGCCAAGCCAGCGGGCGTCTTCGGCCTCAATGAGCTTCAGATGGCCCTCCTTGACCGTGCACCAGAAACAGTCCATGTCCATGTGGAATTCAGGGTAATCATACTGAACATGGGAGATCAGTTCTCCGACCTCGATAGTCGTGTCCAGTTCCTCATGGATCTCACGGATAAGAGCCTGCTCCGGTGTCTCTCCTTCCTCTATCTTTCCTCCTGGAAACTCCCACCATCCCTTGTAGTTGCCATAACCTTTCTGGGTGGCGAAAATCCTGTTGCCGTTTCTGATTATCGCTGCAGCGACTCTGATTTTTCTCATTTTGTTTCTCCTTTGGCCTTTGCTTTTGCTGCTCCGATTGCCGCAAAGAGAAGACCGAACAGCGGAAGAAGGTAAGCTGTGAAGTAGTAAGGTGCATAGACAGATGCACCGATGCCGAAGCACTGTGCCACAAATGCCCCGGAGCTTCCCCAGATGACAATGGGCTGCTGGATTGTGATCATCTCGCAGATTGTCCTTGTGAAGAAGGCACGGTCAATATTGAACCTGTCATAGAAGTCTGAGAGTACGTTGTAGGAAACAATGACTCCGATGGTCCCTGAACCAGTTGCAAACGCCATGGCCGCGCTGATGAGATATGTGGCTGCAAACAGGCTTAGTCTGCCTTTGACTATTCTGCTGACGGGGCTGGCGACAGTGTTCATGATATCCGTTTTCTTAAGGATAGCTCCCATTGTGAAAGCAGATATAACTAATAGGGCTATCTTTGCCATGCTAAGCATTCCACCGCGATTGCAGATTGAGTCCACTAGATTATGACCACTTTGGATGCTGAAACCTCTTAAAAGAGGAAGAATTGTCTCGGTAAATGAATAGTGCTGGACAGTAATGGAAATTATCAAGGCGGACAGGGAACTTATGACAATAGGGATGATCCCGGGAAGCTTTATCAGGAGCGTGACAACCAGCACGACAAGTGGAATGAGGGTGATGGGGGAGAGATTGAAGTTCTGACCAAGTGAACTGACAATTCCGTTTATGGATGAGAAGTCTGCCTGATTTGCGGCATAAGAACGTCCGATGAAGAAGAATAGGACAAGTGAGATGAGAAGGGAAGGAATTGCCGAGTTGAGCATGAGTCTCACATGCCGGGAGAAGTCTGCCTGAGCGATGGAGACCGTACTGACTGCAAAGTCAGAGAGCCTTGAGATCTTGTCTCCGAAGAAGGCTCCGCAGAGCACTGCGCCGAGTGTCATTCCAGTGGGGATTCCAAGACTCATGGTCATTCCGATAAAGGCAATTCCAAGTGTTCCGCATGTGGTCCAGGATGAGCCTGTGACAGCTGACATTACAGAGCAGATCAGAAGAACAAGCGGAAGGAAGAACTGGACCTTGATTATCCTGAGTCCTGATGCGACAAGAAGCGGCACAGCTCCGCACTGGACCCAGGAGGCGATGAGTGCACCTATTGCCAGAAGAAGTGGCCAAGGGGCTTTCAATGCAGCACCTGCGATTGTCTTGAGAATGTCAGATGTGTTTTTCCTTAAAGCGAAAATCGCATAGAGTGCGACAATGCCGGTGCAGACCATCAGAGGAATGAAGGTGGGCAGATGAAGAATCATGATGCCTGTGACAATCACGGCAATCAGCGCTGCGAATATGATTATGTCTCCCTTTCTGCTCATTCTCATTCCCCGGATAGAATTCTACTGATTACGTGCCTATAGTCAATAAGTGTGTTATTCTGTTTTCGGGAGGATAGCATGTCTGAAGCATTCAGGTGGGCATTCATAGGCACCGGGACTCTTGCGAGAAAGGTCATAAAGGAGATTACTTCCACAGGCAGGCATGTTGTTGTCTCTGCATACAGCAGAAACAGGGAGCGTCTTGAATCTTTCTGCGCACCTTATGGAACTTATGCCGCGACTTCTGTCGAGGATGCGGTAATGAGTCCTGAAGTGGACGGAGTCTATATCTCCGTGACGAATGAGAGCCACTATGATATCTGCAGGAAGGTCCTTGAACTTGGAAAGCCTGTGCTTCTTGAGAAACCTTTTACAATCAAGGCAGAGGAAACTGAAAGACTTCAAACCCTTGCCAGGGAGAAAGGTCTTTATCTTTCAGAGGCCATGTGGACATGGTACAG
>JAFZUN010000071.1 GCA_017618315.1 Spirochaetales bacterium | reverse complement strand
GCTGCCACAACCCATGTTCCTTTCTTCAGGGGATAGCCCTCCGGGGCCTTCTCGATCTGGCCGTAGAACTCGTGGCCAAGGACCGTTGGCGGCTGGAAGTACCTGTGTCCCACATAGACGGACTTCAGGTCTGTTCCGCAGATTCCTGTTGCCTCAACCCTGATCCAAACAGGGTAACTCGGGTCAGGGACGGTGCTGGGATTCAGCTTTCCGATCTCCTCGAACATCAGGCATTTCATGTTTTCTCCTCCTGTGAGAGATATGCGTTTATCTCGTTTACTGTCTTGAAGTCTGTAATAAGTGTGTCAAACAGCTTGTTCCTGGCTGCATGGATCAGGGGAATGACCTTGTCGCTTCCGCCGCAGATGCAGACCCTGTTGAGGGCGTTGTTCAGTGCCTCAAGGGAAATACCGGCAAACCTGAAACGGCATCCGAACGGCTCCACATAGCCGTCCTTGTTGAAAAAGCGTGCCAGTATGTCTCCGACCACACCGTTGGAGACAAGGTACTCGTACTCCCCGGGGGTGAATGAGTTCATCGGATAATTCTTTATGTTGGAGAATGATCCCAGACCGAACACTGCCATATCAAGGTTCTTCCAGATCTCATGGATTTCTATGTAGGTCCTCTTGATCTGCTCAAGCTCCTCATCGGTCCTGAGCGTGAGCATGGGGACGTTGTAGTAGTACGCCGTTGATGCGAGCTTTGTGGCGGCCTGGTTGACTATGACACTCTCCTGATACTCGGCCAGCGTGCTGCCTATGCTTCCCATAAGGGGAACGATGCGCGGCATGTGGCGCTTTCTCTCGGGAATCTGGTTCAAATGCAGCACTGTCTCATAGACGGTGGATCCCCAGCCGATTCCTACGTTCATGCCTGTCTTTATTTCTCTCTCCAGGTAACGCGAGGCACTCTCGGCAATATCTATCAGCCTGTCACGCTTGTCTATTCCAGTGGTGCTGGATGAGGGGGCAATCACCACATCCCTGATTCCCAGGCGCTCAGAGATCTCAGTGGAGAGCTCCTTGAAGCGTCTTGGCGGAACGACAGAGATGGTGACTATTCCGATGCTCCGGGCCTTCTCAAGTGCCCTTGAGACCATTGGGCGGGACATTGCCACCTTCCGGGCAATCTCGTCCTGGGTGTTGCCACCCTCATAATAGAGTGATGCTATCTTGTACAGCACATTGACATCTTCAAGCACCGCTTTGTCTCCGTGGTTAGCCTCTGAGAGCTGCGTCGAGATCTCTGACCAGACCCTTTATGTCCTCTGCCTGGAACAGGTTACGTCCGAAAGCCAGTCCCTTGGCGCCTTTAGAGACGACCTCCCTGACAACCGCTGTGATGTCTGCGTCCTTTGGACCTCCGGCCAGAATGACGGGAACGGGGCAGTTGGACGTGACTTTCTCAAAGTCCTTGCAGTAGAAGGCCTTGATTATGTCCGCGCCTATCTCTGCTGCAATACGGGCTCCTGAGGCGATGAAGTCTGTGTCATTGTTCTTGGTGTAGTCAGCATTCAGTACCTCTGCTATCACGGGGATTCCCAGTTTGTGGTACTGCTCACAGACGCGTGCAAGCTCAAGTTCTGTGTCTTTGTCGCGTGTTCCGCCAAGAACAAACATGAAGAGCGCGGCATCTGCTCCGAGGTTAGCCGCAAGCTCAGCACTTGCTATGCTCTGGTGGTAGTTGCCGTCATATGAGTCATAGGTGAGCATTGTGCCGCCCACAGAGGCTCTGAGCACCAGGACCTTGTCTTCCATTGCCTTTGCAGGGACATGGCCAACCATGCCTGGGTTAAGGATGAAGCCGTCCAGTTTTGTCCTCTTGAGGGAGCTGACAAGACCGGGTGTGTCCTGAAGCCCGTCCATTATCCCGTAGATCTGCGGATGATCGAAAGCCGCAACGAATAACTTGCCTCTGTTGGCGAACAGTCTCGCCATCCTCTTCTCCAGTCCTGTCATATTATCCTCCAGTGCGGTGTTGTGAACATTTGTTCAGTCTTATTGTTCAACATCTGTTATTATAAGTCCGCATTCTTACAGCTGTCAAACATAAATATGGTATTTATATTCAACATTTATCCGCTTCAACTAAGGCGCTCATTCTGCTATGATTTACGTGTATTCTCAGGAGGCTCAAATGGACCATATCAAGTATCTTCTGGCGGCAAACGAGGTGGCAAGAAAGGCCAGGCAGAACGGAAACACTCCGTTCGGCGCAGTGCTTGTCGATGAGAACGGAAACATAGTGATGGAGCAGGGCAACGCGGAGAAGGATCTTCATGATGCCACGGCCCATGCAGAGCGCATGCTGGCTTCCAGAGCAAGCCAGGCCTTCAGCAAGGAGTTTCTGTGGAAGTGCACGCTTTACACGACATTTGAACCGTGCTGCATGTGCACGGGTGCCATTTACTGGGCCAACATCGGGCGCATTGTCTACGGTGTGACGGAGGAGAAGCTTCTTGAGATGACTGGCTCTGACGAGAAGAACCCCACGTTCAACATCTCATGCAGGACAATCCTTGCCGCGGGACAGAAAAAGATTGAGGTGCTTGGGCCGTTCCCGGAGATTGCACCTGCTGTGGAGGAAGTTCATAAAGGCTTCTGGAATAAAAAAGGAAGGTGCTTCGGGGCAATTACGGCAACTAAGGCAGTTAGGGCAACTAGGGCAACTAGGGCAGCTAAGGCAGCTAGGGCAGCTAACTGCAATTAGCTCTTTATAAAATCACTTGCCGATGCTCTCGAGAATCTCACGGGCGACGAAGACACCGCTGGCTGAGGCATGTGAGAGTGAGTGGGTCACTCCGCTACCGTCTCCAATCATGTAGAGGCCTTTGTGTCTTGTCTCAAGATGATTGTCTACTTTTACTTCCATGTTATAGAATTTCACCTCAACTCCGTAAAGCAGGGTATCGTCATTGGCTGTACCCGGGGCAATGCGGTCAAGGGCGTAGATCATCTCGATGATGCCGTCGAGGATGCGTTTTGGCAGTACAAGGGAGAGATCGCCTGGCTCGGCCTGGAGGGTCGGACGCACGAATGACTCCTCGATTCTCTTGTGGTTGCTCCTTCTTCCGCGGATGAGGTCTCCGAAGCGCTGGACAATCACGCCGCCTCCGAGC
>JAFZUN010000070.1 GCA_017618315.1 Spirochaetales bacterium | reverse complement strand
GTGGGATCCAGCTGAGGACATCGTGTCTCCTCCACCCGGGAAAACAGAAGTCGGATGCTGGTACTACAGCACAGAGAAATACTCCAACACGGGAATGTCCAAGTCATTTATCGTCTATGGTGGTGATGCATTCACAATCAGTGAGTATCCGATTCAGGTGTCTGGCAGTACGCTCAAATATGTCAACAAGACAAACTTTGACTTGGCGTCAAACGGTATGACAGGAGTCAATTCGGATGAGGCTGCAAGCATGATCAGCGGAATCAGTCCCTCTGCGACGGATTATGAGGAAATGACATACTGCGAGAAAACTGACTGGCTGATTCAGAACCTTCCCGATGCCTCCCGCCTTATAAACGCAATCAAGGTCATGAGACAGCAGACGGAAGATGACAAATGGAGTATCCCGACTGCAGGTTGCTGCAGATATATCGGTTATGCATTGTATGCTTTGGAAGGAGAAAGTAACTACTTCTCATATCTTTCAAAAGACTTGACGAGAGTAAGGTTCCTCAATTCCGACAGATTCTATATTGGCTCTTACAGCGCTAAGTGGATGGACTACTCCTTCATGGAAGATGGGTATGCCACCTATGGAATGGCGTTCACTGGATGGAATTTCAATAGTGGGCCCTTCACCGGTTATCTCTGGCCGATTAAGCCAATAACGGTTGAGTGATTTCCATTCAACCACTTTAGCCGGAAGTCACCCAGTAACCGCTTTTCCTCGAGCCTTCACGTCTGATTTTTCCGCTGTCTTCCAGTCTCTTAAGCTCTCTGTAAACTGATGACTCTGAGATCCCGAGTCTTGTGGATGCATCGGCTCTAGTGACATGAGGTTCTTCTTTCAGCAGGTCAAAGAGAGAGGTTTTTGGTTCATTTCTCATTTGTGAGTATGAGGGGATTGGTCTCTCAAACGGAATATTCACTCTGAGGAAATTTGAGGAGAACCTGAAGATCTCCTTCGGATAGAATTTCAGCACCCTTCTGATTCCTGTTCCCAGTCTTTCTGCCAGACCAAGGTCCCTGAATACCTTGATAAGCTCCGGATTCACCGGCAGTGAGTAACCATTCAGGAAATCCTCCTGGCTGAATCCTTCCGGCAGACCTCCGAAAGAGGAGATCTCAAATCTGTTGGAGAATTCCTCAAAAGAGGGCAGTCCATTAGACAGGTAATTGTTATGCACAATGGCATTCACGATCAGTTCTCTCATAGCAATGGCGTTGAATTTGCTTCTGTCCATACGCACGGTAGAGGTGATTTGTGAGAATATGGTATTTCTGTTCTGGATGTAATCCAGGATATCTACAGTTGTCTTTATAATTGATTGGTTTCCGAACTCTCTGTGCTCGACCATATCAAACACATCGTCACCTTCATATCTGGCATACTGAAGTTTCATGCTGTTCTGGTCAGAGAGAAGAAATGCCAGAAAGTTGAACTGTTTGTCTTCTGTGAACAGTTCAAGTTGAATCAGGAGATTGTCACCGATTTCATATCCTTTTTCCCTGTAATGGTCTTTTAGATAATTGAATGTCAGCTCCTGTTTTGGAGAAAGCTTCGATATCAGTGTCTCCTTGCTTCTTTTCTGGAAGAGATCCATTATCATTCCATCAGTCATCTTTTCAGTGGCGCTTCCAACCCTGAAGAAGCAACCTTCAGATGACATTCCGTTCTTCCTTATGAAATATGGGCGCTGTTTGCCTCCGGAGACAATCACCTGGATGCAGCTCTTTCCTTCAATTTCAGGTGTTGCAATTTCGAAAAGCCCGATCGGGGAAGGGGATATGTTATTCTTGAGGCGGTCTTTTATCTCTCTCTGTTTGGAATCCGGACCTTCAACACCGACAACGGTTCCATCATCAGCTATTCCAATGTAAATTGAACCCCCGTGAGTCGTGTTGAGAAACGCAACGACCTCTCTCTCGAGTTTTTCATTCAGCTTTTCCTTGAATTCAATCATTTCATTATCGAACATGCATCACCTCATGGCATGATTCTAACATGAAGCAATAAAAGAAGCAATAAATGAATCAATAAAGAAGCAATAAATGAAGCAATAAGATTTGTTAGTCTGGGTGAACCGACTGCATATTGAATGTAATTCAATTTCCATGCAATTGATGCTGCTCATTCATGACTAAGTGTGCAAATTTAGTGTAAAATGCAGTTTATCTACTTGAAATATGCAGTATATTGCATTACATTATGATATGAGGAGAAGCAAAATGAGCAACGTGTCAAATGTCAGTTTCCGTATTGACAGCGATTTGAAGATGAAGGCAGACAAACTGTTCGATGAACTTGGTATGAGCATGACTACCGCATTCAATATTTTTCTCCGGCAGTCAGTCAGAGAGGGATGTATTCCATTCGAAGTCACGACAAGAATAAATCCCAACGCAGAGACAATTGCCGCTATTCTGGAAGCACGGCAGCTTATGTCTAATCCTGATGCCATGTCATATTCAGTTGAGGATGCATTGAAGGAACTGAAAGCATGAGTTTAAGAGTCCAATGGACAAGCAAATTCAAAAAGGATTACAAGCTTTGCGAAAGCAGAGGTCTCGACATGAATCTCATAGATAAGGTAATCCGCACACTTGCTGAGACCGGGACACTTCCGAAGGAATACAAGGATCACAAATTGACTGGTCAGTGGGAAGGATTTCGCGAGTGCCATATCAGGCCCGACTGGCTTTTGGTGTATGCAATACAAAATCAGGTTCTGACGCTTACATTGGTCAGAACAGGATCACATAGCGATTTGTTTTGAAATTGTTTTTTCAGACTAAAGGCAACAGCTTCTGCTCAATGAAATCGACCCTGTCGAAAACGGTGGGTTTGAAATAGGATGAAACGGCAACCACGGTTTTTTCCTCAGGATTAATGTATATCACATTCCCGCTGTTGCCGATTGCGGCATAGATTTTCTTCCCTGGGTGGATTATCCACCACATATATCCATACATCATGCCCCGGAACCAGTCTGATTCAACGGTTCTGGGCTGTGTCATCTCATGAATCCACCATGCGGGAATAATCTGTTTTCCGTTCCATTTCCCTTCATTCATGCACAGCAAACCGATCTTTGCCATGTCGGTTGCGCTCATGCAGAGCCCATATCCCGGAGTTCCCAACCCCTGCGGGTCAGCGAACCAGACGTTACCCTTGGGTTCTTTGTCTATTGTGAAGTGCTTGTGTTCCTCTGCCGACATTGCGTAGTAGTTCTCATGTTTTGCAATCCCTATCGGCCCGAAAAGGTATTTGTTGGCATAATCCACCGTATTCATCCCGGTGGCCTTAAACAGGATGCCGGAAAGGATATGAAGGCACACAGTCCGGTAACTGAACTCATCTGTCATGCCTTTCCTGCCACCAAGAAAGTCGAGCGATGTGTATGTCCAGTTCTCGCTCGAACAGACCTTTGACCACGGATCTCCCTTGCATTTGTACGGTGCACGCATGGTAATGAGGTGGCGGATTGTTACTTCCTGGATTGTTTTCTCTCCGCGCTTGACCTGATATTCAGGGAAGTAGGATAGGACCTTGTCGTCTATACTGCCGATACTGCCTTGATTTATGGCAATTCCCAAGATCAGGGCAATAATGCTCTTGGTAACGGACATAATGTGGGTGCAGTCGTCTTTTTTGTACCCGTTCCATTCGTCACTGAAGAGTATCCCGTTGTTGCGGCAAACCACCACCTGACAGATGTTAGGCTGAGTCTCTGCAATCATGTCATGAATTCTTTTCTTGTCCATCGGTAATGACGATAACCTGATTATAAATGGTTTGCAAGGGAACAACGATAGTGGAGCTGATCGGGATCACCATCTGGTGCTCATAAGTATGGTCGCACCTTTAGGACGGCACTGCTTCGGAAGCTGCCTATGCGTCACTTCCTCATACCGCAGGGCTTCGATCCCTACAAAAACCTCAAAATGAAAGGTTCTTGCCCGAAAAAGTTGGGATCTGGGAATGATCACGGATGCCACGACAGGCGGTCATTGCCGGATGTTTACTTTCTTGCCGGTTTTCAAGGGGAAAAAGATAACATCGTATACTTTTCAGCTGGATCCGAAGCATTTAAGTATACAAGTCAAAGATCCGGGGCCTTTATGGCC
>JAFZUN010000069.1 GCA_017618315.1 Spirochaetales bacterium | reverse complement strand
TGCCATTGCATCCCGCACCAAGAGGGAACAGACACTTGGGCTGATACTGGTTGGAATGGTGGTCTCATCCCTGTTCTCGGCAGCCACAAGCTTTGTCAAACTCATCGCTGATCCTAACAACGTTCTTCCTGCCATCACGTACTTCCTGATGGGAACTCTTTCGGGTACAAGCCTGGAGTCATTGGGCATGATTATCATTCCTGTGGGATTGTCGATTGCAGTCCTTCTTTTGCTGTCCTGGAAGATCAACCTGCTGTCCCTCTCGGAGGATGAGGCAAGATCCATAGGCGTGAACACAAGGCTCATAAGGGCAATTGCAATAACATGCGCAACTATCATTACGGCATGCAGCGTGGCTGTGGCCGGAAACATAGGGTGGGTAGGACTGATAATCCCGCACATATCACGTATGACAGTGTCAAACGACGCGCGTTACTCATTCCCGTCAACCGTGTTCATCGGGGCTTCTTTCCTGACTTTGGTTGACTGTGTCTCAAGGGCTGCGGCAACCATAGAGATTCCGATTGGGATACTGACGGCGTTCATCGGAGCCCCGTTCTTCCTGTTCCTGTTATTCAGGGAGGTGCGTTATGACTCTTGAGATAAAGGATCTCTCATTCAGCTACAGGGACAAACAGGTTCTGAGAAGCATTAATCTCTCGGTCAAGGAGGGGGAGATGATCAGTCTTCTGGGAAAGAACGGGGCAGGGAAGACCACCTTGCTGAGACTGATTCCAGGATTTCTCAGGTCGGATAGCGGATCAATCACAATAGACAAGAGACCTGTTGGGGAGATGAAACTCAGAGAGCGTGCAGGATATATGGCATACATCCCTCAGATCACAAGGTCTGTCTTTCCGTACTCTGTGCGCACATCCATCCTGATGGGATGCTCAAACAGGCTCTCTCTGATGCAGGCACCCGGGAAGAGGGAGGAGGAGAAGGTTCAGCAGATGATAGAGCTTCTGAATCTTCAGGAGATTGCGGGCCGGAACATGGACAACATCTCCGGAGGTGAGCGTCAGCTTGTTCTGGTTGCAAGGGCGCTTATGCAGGATGCAAGGCTTCTGATTCTTGATGAACCCACATCATTTCTGGATTACTCAAACCAGCTCCTTGTCCTTGAGAAGGTGGGCGACCTTGTAAGAAAAGGGTACAGCTGTATCTACAGCACACATAATCCGGAACTTGCGCTGATGCATTCCTCAAGAGTGGTAGCCATGGCAGACGGGACAATAGTCTATGATGACAAACCTGAGAACCTGATGGGCAACGATGTGCTCTCAAAGCTGTATGGAAGAACAATAAGCATAGTGCGTACTGAAAAGGGGAGTCTTGCATGCATTCCGGAGTAAGCTGGTGGACAGATCAGAGCATAGAGTGGTTCGAGAGGGCAAGCAGCTCATGCGACTACCACAGAAGGCTTGTCAACTCCATTGAGAGACATATCAGAAAGACTGAAAGCATCCTTGAAGCCGGATGTGGGCTGGGTTATGAGGCAGAGCTTCTTTCAGATGACGGCTTCAGCATCAGGGCATTTGACAAGGATGAGAAAGCCATAAACACAGCGCAAAAACGTACAGGGAAAGACATCTACTACTATGCTGATGCCGCACTGGTGCATGAGAAGGCGGATGTAGTGCTTTGTATCAATTACGGTCACATTGAATGCACAGCTGATCTTGAGGAAATAGCATCTCATGCGGAAAAGAAATTGATTTACATAATCTCACGTCACAGCGGCCATGGTCAGGACACAAGACCTGACAGGACAGAGAGAATCTGCAGGATTCTTGAAGATGCAGGTTATTCCTATGAGAAAGAGGAAATCCAACTGGAATTTGACCAGCCATTGAGGTCATTTGAGGAAGCTGAGGATTTCATAAGCTGGACCTACCTGGGAAAGAACAAAAACGAGTATCTGAAGTTCTTGGAGAGGACAGAAGACCCCCAATACCCGTTTGTTTTCATGAACAGGAAAAGTTTGGTTTTGTTTGATATAAAAACATCATAGAAAGGAGAGGAAAATGAAAAAGATAGTATTAATTCTTATAATACTTATTGTTTTCACAGGTATTGTTTATTCTCAAGGTATTTCTGAAGTGCCTTCTGAGACCTCAGAGGCAACGCAGGTCTTTGTGGATGATCTTGGGAGAGAG
>JAFZUN010000068.1 GCA_017618315.1 Spirochaetales bacterium | reverse complement strand
TCTGCCTGGCAGTCAGGGCGTTGTGCTTCCTGTTTTGTGGGATATGACGATCAACAGATAATGCCTATTATCATTATCGAAAAACCTTTACCGTTTGATCTTTGCCTAGTCTCCATTGTAGACTGATATAGAACTCGGAGTGTTTTTCTCCTCCGAAGGGGGATAATTTGCCAAACAACAGTGAACGATGCCTATACAACAACAGTTTCTCTGGATTTCTCAGAGCGGAGAATAAGTCAATCTCTGGAGAAATGAATAGTAACTACCATGGGAATTCGCAGACCACAACAAGAGAGTCTTGGGATGAAGAAATTGTTGTGATGAAAAAGGTTGTTTCAGATTATGCATCTGAGGATGGCCAGATTATCTTTGAATATGACATCCCCCGCCTTGGTAAGAGAATTGATGTGGTTTTGTTGTTAAGGGGCATTGTCTTCTGTCTTGAGTTCAAGACCGGAGAATCTGAAAGGTTTGAATCTGAAGTGGACCAAGTTCTTGATTATGCACTGGATTTGAAGAACTTCCACAAGTTCAGTCAGGACAGGATAATTGTTCCTATCTTCATTGCTCCAAATTACAGTGACCGGTTCGGTAATGTCCGAATGTCTGTCTATGATGATAGAGTTGTGAACCCGATAATCATACGCAATACAGGTATTTCAGATGCCATTACCGAAGTCCTGAGCATGTTCCCTGATGAATCACCTGTTGATCCAAACTGGATCATAAGCCCGTATGCCCCTACTCCAACCATCATTGAGGCAGCAAGAGCCTTGTATGAGAACCACTCAGTAGAAAACATAACGAGGCATGAAGCAGATAAGGTCTATACGGATAGAACCATTGATTATATCCTGAATGTCATTCAGCACAGCAAGCTGAACAAACAGAAAAGCATCTGTTTTGTCACAGGTGTTCCAGGCGCAGGAAAAACGTTGGTTGGACTTGATGTGGCAATTAGGCAGACGTATCAGGGGAAAGACAAAGCCGTAAAAGACGAAGGCGCCGTTTATCTATCAGGAAATGGCCCCCTTGTTGCCGTATTGACGGAGGCGCTTGCCCAAGACAACTATAAAAAGTGCCGCGAGAGAAAAGAAGATAAGAAGCTTTCTGATTCACGCAGAGAAGTAAGCAAATCCATCCAGATGATCCACAGATATCGCGACAACATGTTGGCAAAGATTAAGAACCCTGTTGAAAACGGTATACTTGAGATTGATCCTGCAAAAGCGGTAAAGATGGAAGAATCTGGATATGGAGAGGTTGAACATGTGGCGTTGTTTGATGAGGCTCAACGCTCGTGGACTCATAAAAGGCTCGCGGATTACCTCAAGAGAGGCGGTACTTACGGAAACAAGCTCAGAGTTCCAAATTTCCCATTTTCTGAAGCAGCTTTCCTGATATGGGCACTTGATCAGAGAGAAGACTGGGCCACAATCATCTGCCTCGTCGGAGGTGGTCAGGAAATCAATACTGGAGAAGCCGGAATATCTGAATGGATCAAAGCGCTAAATGAACACTTCCAGCACTGGAAAGTCCACATCTCGCCGCACCTGACAGATGCTGAGTATGCAGAAGGCAAAGTGGATGAGCTCTTGAAAGACAACAGTAATGTAGTTTATTCGGAAGACCTGCACCTGAAGGTGTCATTACGTTCATTTAGAGCAGAGAAGCTATCAGCTTTTGTTCATTCCCTGCTCTGCTTTGATGGAAATGCATCCTGTCTCTACCATGACATACAAGACAAATACCCAATCGTCCTGACTAGAGACATGGCAAAAGCACGGCAGTGGCTCCACAAGAAAGTCAGGGGATCCGAAAGAACAGGAGTTCTAGTAACAAAGGAGTCTGCAAGGTACAAGCCTCTTTCCATCCACATCCTACCCTCCGGGGATGAAAATGCAGTCCACTGGTTCCTTGAAGATAAGACAGATACCCGTTCATCAAACTATCTGGAAGATGCCGCAACTGAGATACAGGTTCAGGGACTAGAACTAGACTACACCTGTGTGCTTTGGGATGCAGATATGCGCTATGACAACGGAAAATGGAGATACTATAGATTCAACGGAAAGAATGGCTGGAACGAGCAGACAGGAAGAAGTGAAAGCCAACAAGAGCTTTTGAAGTATATGCTCAACGCTTACCGTGTGCTACTTACCAGGGCAAGAGCCGGAATGGTAATCTGTGTCCCTTATGGTAATCCAAACAAGAATGCCAACGGTTTTTGGGAAGACGGCACCAGACTGCCAGAATTCTACGATGGAACATACAATTATTTAAAAAGCATCGGAATCGATGAGATTTAAGGTTGGAAAAAGAGGAAGCCGATTTAAGTAAACGGTTTCCCATAATGAGGCTGCGAGGTATTACTACAAATCAAATATCTTGTTGATGTATTGTATTTCTGTATATACAATTCAAATGAGAGGATCTACCATGAATACTGCAGACACCTTGACTGCTGAGAAAGCAGCAGAACTTAAAAAGAGAACCATTGATTTCTCTGATATTCCGGAGATGACGAAAACTGAAGCTCTGGAGCTGTATCCCCGCAACTGGAAACCTGTGAAGAAGGCCATTTCCGTAAGGATAGACAGCGACACTCTGGAATGGCTCAAGCAACCGCAGGAAGCAGGTTATCAGAAGCGTCTGAATGCCGCCCTCCGCTGGGCCCGCCTCCACGGCTGCCCCATCCAGAATTTCTGAAAGCTTATCTCATGGTCACCTCTTTTATGCCCACTATCACACCTCGTTTCTCCTCAAAGACAATGAACGGAATATCGCGCAGCTTCTGGATGAGAAGCAGTGATGGTCTGTCGGTGTTTCTGCCATATAGGGTCAGAAGTGAGCGATCGAACAGAAGATAGCCTACGTCACCGCGCCACCAGACGCTGTTTTCGTATTCGAACTGAGGGTTGTTGAAGAATTTCCGGATCTGTCTTTTTGTCATGTTTCCTCTTTAGCCGCTTGTTTTCAGACGCCGGCAAGTGGGAATAAATCCGCGTCGTTGGAATTGACCCGCACAGGCGGGCAGAGGGAATACACTGACACTTGGACAAAAAGAAAAGACCATCGCAGGTCCGCT
>JAFZUN010000067.1 GCA_017618315.1 Spirochaetales bacterium | reverse complement strand
TCATTCCCGCGGTCTCAGCCTTTGAGGGTGAGCTCTGCAGGACAATCTCCTATATGAAGGAAGCCTTCACTGCGGATGTGTCGGACGTGGAGCGCGACACATGTACTGCCCTTATGAAGTGCAACAAGAAGATGGTCCAGCTGGAGAAACAGCTGGAAAGCGCCCTTGCCAAGGCATCCTCAGATGGTGCTGATGACATGTCAGGATACTTCCATGACAAGGTCCTGTCCCTGATGGAGAAGATCAGGGAAGCGGTCAACGAGGCGGAGGTGCTCACACCCGACAGATTCTGGCCTTATCCGACTTACAGCCAGCTGCTGTTCTCAGAATAAGGCGATAACAAGGAGGAGATGCTCAAATGACCAAGTATATTTTCGTCACTGGTGGTGTTGTATCAGGTCTGGGAAAAGGAATAACAGCCGCTTCCCTTGGAAGACTCCTGAAGTCCCGCGGACTAAAAGTCGCGGCCCAGAAGCTTGATCCATACATCAATGTCGATCCCGGAACCATGAGCCCTTATCAGCACGGTGAGGTCTATGTCACGGAGGACGGAGCGGAGACAGACCTGGATCTCGGTCATTATGAGCGTTTCATCGATGAGGACCTGAACAAGTACTCCAACCTCACAACAGGAAAGGTCTACTGGAACGTCTTGAACAAGGAGCGAAGGGGAGAATACCTGGGCCACACGGTGCAGGTGATCCCGCATATCACCAACGAGATAAAGGAGTTCGTGTACAGTGTGGGCAGAAAGACATCTGCCGATGTGGTCATAACAGAGATAGGCGGAACCATAGGAGACATTGAGTCCCAGCCGTTCATCGAGGCCGTGCGTCAGATTTCTCTTGAGGTGGGACGGGAGAACAGCCTCTTCATCCATGTGACGCTGGTGCCGTACCTGAGCGGATCTGACGAGCACAAGTCAAAGCCAACACAGCATTCGGTGAAGGAGCTTCAGGGAATGGGGATAAACCCCAATATCATAGTTCTGCGCTGTGACAGGCCGCTGGAGAGCTCGATATTCGAGAAGATTGCCATGTTCTGCAACGTGAAACCGGACTGCGTCATTGAGAACATCACGCTTCCGAACCTTTACGAGGCCCCTCTGATGCTTGAGAAGGCGCATTTCTCGGATGTGGTGTGCAGGGAGCTGGGGATAAAGGCAAAGGATGCGAACCTTGTCGAGTGGAAGACCATGGTGGACCGCATCAACGGTGCGTCGGGCCGCTGTGTGGAGATAGGGCTTGTGGGCAAGTATGTGGCCCTGCACGATGCCTATCTTTCCGTGGCCGAGGCCCTGCGTCATGCAGGGTTCTACCACGATGTGCATATCGACATCCATTGGATAGACTCCGAGGAGATCACAGAACAGACAGTGGAGAAAATGCTTGGAGGCCTTGACGGAATCATTGTCCCCGGCGGTTTCGGAAGCAGGGGAATAGAGGGCATGATCCTTGCCGCAAAGTACGCCAGGGATAAGAGGATCCCTTATTTCGGGATCTGTCTGGGGATGCAGATATCCGTGATAGAGTTCGCACGTAACGTGGCCGGTCTCAAGAACGCCAACTCAAGGGAGTTCGATGCCGAATGCCCAGACAAGGTCATTGACTTCATGCCCGGCCAGAATGATGAGATAGACAAGGGAGGAACACTGCGTCTGAGATCCTATCCGTGCATCATCAAGGAAGGGACCACCATGCAGCGGTGCTACAAAAGACTCAGGATTGATGAGCGTCACAGACACAGATACGAGTTCAACAATGACTACAGGGGCATTCTTCAGCAGCGCGGCATGACGCTCAGCGGAATTTCACCAGACGGAAGGCTTGTGGAGACCATTGAGCTTACTGATTATCCGTTCTTTGTGGGGGTGCAGTATCATCCGGAGTTCAAGAGCAGACCCAACAGGCCGCATCCGCTCTTTTTGGGATTCATTGAGGCTGCGAAGGCACGTCATCTTTTTTGATAGCTGTGTCAATGCTCTTTCCGAACACGACGAACCTGTCAAACAGGTACTCTGTGATGAAGTTCAGGAACATGTTCAGGATTGTCACAAGGTACTCGTTCCAGAGAAGATCCTCTGCGAGCCAGTTCCCGAAGATGGTTGATAGCGGGGTGAAGACCGCATAATAGCCAAGGACCTTCATCATGGCCACCGGCACATTGTTGGCTGACTTGAACGTGAACTTTCTGTTAAGGGTGAAGTTCCAGATGACCGAAAGAATAAGTGCAGTCAGATAGCAGGGCCAGTAGGGAAGGTCCAGAAGCTCGTTCATCAGCGTGAAGCTTAAAATCTGGATGGCTCCCGCCGACAGTGAGAACAGCGTGAATTTTATGGTTCTGATTAGCTCATCTTTCTTCATGAGGCTGATGATACATCTATTTTCTGAAATGAAACAGAGGCTATTTATTGTAATTACTGTCTCTTTATGATTTCATTTTGTTGAAGGGAGGTGTGCTCATGCGAAGGTTCCTTAACCATGCTCATCATCTGATTGCTATTGCTTTGCTGCTTGTTCTTGTAGTCTCTTGCTCCACAATGGCCCTGAAAGAGGATGCGGTCTATACCGTAAATATCTTAGGTCTGGAGCCGAACATCAGCACCACCAAGCACGGTAACATCAGGGCCGATGTCGACTGTGACACGTTCCTGGAAGAGTCGGGCCTTGATTTCGGTGACATTGTAGAGATCAGCTTCCTTGGCCAAAAGCTTGAGGTGCCGGTTGTGCCCTCATATGCCTCAGTCCCCGCGGGTCAGGCAGGTCTGGCCCTGAGAAAATTCGAGAATACGGAAGATCCAAATGACCTTCTTGCCACGTTCTTCATCAACTCAGGTGATTTCACCACTACATACGGGATTGCAACCAAGGAGACAAAAGAGGACAAGAGCTGGGTCTGGCATGCCTGTGAGGGCGTGGTGTTTCCTTTGAGCATTGAGATAAAGCTGGTTGAGAAGGGCGGTTATCTGAGCAACCTGGCTCTTGCGGATCTGAATAAGACAAATGAGCGTTCAGACTATCCAGAACTTGATGACTGGCAGTTCGCGAACTTCAGGAAAGTCACAACTGCTGGAATGGGAGATTGCCTTTACCGCTCACGCAGCCCAATTAATGATGAACTTGGCAGAAACACCTATGCAATGAAGGCCATCGAGGAAGTCGGGG
>JAFZUN010000066.1 GCA_017618315.1 Spirochaetales bacterium | reverse complement strand
TCAAGAAGGACCGTTAAGGAATATGAGCATGAACAGAACACCATCAGATAACCCTCCGTTCGGTCTTAAGCCGGATCAGGTCCGCCAGCTGGTCTCATTCACCTTTGATGACAACGCCTATTCGGGGCTTCCCGGATCAGGCGGAACAGGCGGAATGTCCTTCATCCTGGATCTTTTCAAGGAGAACAAGAACCATGACGGAAGCCCTATCCAAGGCACATTCTTCCTGAAGGCTGACAACATTACCGACAACGACACGGAGGAGAACTCCTACGTCAAGAGAATCTGGCACCGCGCGGAAGAGGAAGGCCACGAGATAGCCCTGCACACATACAGCCATCCGCATGGCCTTGAGTTCGACTGGGACACCGATCCCGTCACAAGGACTCCCATCATGTCCCTGGATGACTGGATGGCAGAGCATGAGAAGTGGTATTCCACAATCGCAAAGCCCTATGACCCAGAGAAAGAGGACTCAGGCCTTGGGATTGAGAGATCCAAGACTGTCGGATTCAGGACACCGTTTTTGGAGTACAACGACAACGTCTTCACATCACTCGAGAAACTCGGAATCCTGTACGAGGCAGCAGTGGAGGAGGGCTGGCAGGAGGACAAATGCGGCTCAAACGAGCTCTGGCCTTACACTCTTGACGGCGGAAGCCCGGGTGAGACCTATGTCTCGGAGAACTTCTACTCGCAGAAGCCTATGATCGGAAAGCATCCTGGACTGTGGGCACTGCCCATGTACGTGTTCACCGCACCTGCTGATGAGCTTTGCGAGAAGTACGGGA
This sequence comes from Spirochaetales bacterium, assembly GCA_017618315.1. Lineage (GTDB taxonomy): Bacteria > Spirochaetota > Spirochaetia > Sphaerochaetales > Sphaerochaetaceae > UBA9732. The sequence continues at coordinate 2,719 of JAFZUN010000066.1, read as the reverse complement.
CAAAGCCTGGCCTGCGTGCAAGACTTGCCAAGGACAACCCCGATTTCGACACAGAAAGCGGAAAGATCACTGGAATGGACTGGAACCTCTGGTTCGAGTACTTCATGGATGAGGACGATGCATTTGCCACATTGGCATACACCTTTGACCTCCACTATGAAGGCAACCGCTGTCCGTTCTACGTGGGTCTTCACTCTGACATCTACTGCGACAAATATGACATCAATGACCTTGAGGGTGAGGAGATCACCCGGATCAAGGCCAACGTCAACCAGCGCAGAAACATGATCAGAAGAATCCTAAAGCATATCCTTTCCAAGAAGGATGTCCAGATTCTTACCGCAAAGGATACAATAAAGTACATGACAGATCCTGATTTACTCAGGCTGAAATAATGCTCTTCTCTCTTAAACAAACGGGTCTGGAGACAACCTTCAGACCCGTTTACTTTTTATTGTTCTGCATTAAAGTCATTCAGTCTATGCCGAATTCCTTGAACAGCTGTTCCCTGTAAGATGAATCTTCAGCTGCCTTGAATGCATCATCAACACGGCCTGCTTCTTTGAGAGCGGACATAAGCCTACCCAATCTATCAGCGCCCATGGCTACACCTTCTGCCCGTCCTTCCTCAAGGCAGTCCTTCCTGAAAAGCTCACGATCCTTCTTCTCGTCATATTCGGTAATGCAAAGCCTGTACACCTCAGCCTCCTTGGAAAGCAGGTATCCCCTGATCGGCGAGTCCTCCTCAAGCCTCCTGATGGCAATGTGGACCGCATCCTCCATGTCATATCCCCGGCCTCTCAATTCTCGCACGGATTCGACGAATTGTGAATAGTCCATCAGAGGCCTGCACCTGTGCTGGAGCTCCGAGTTCCTCCCGTAATTGATGTTGAGCATCAGCACCGATATCTCTATGTCCGGAACTGAACCGGCGGGGAATGAGTCCGACAGTCTCAGTACAATGCGGTCATCAGTGTCCCTGGTGCCGTTGTAGAATGTCACAAGCTTCGGGACAGGAAGGCTCTTCAGTGTGCTGCCATACACATAGATCTCATTCGTCTCGATGAATCTGCTGTAAACCATTCCGGCATACATCAGCATCCTCACGGGCATGTTCGGGTTATATGTGCTCTGATGCTCGTAGAATGACATCGTGTCCGCTATAAGGAATGACACGTCATTCTTCATGGAGAGATACAGCGCATCCTCCACCGTCGTTATGGTGATGTCCTCCGGGTTCGTGTAGTCGGATCCGTTCACCGCGTTGTAGAGCTCCAGCGTCCACTGTCTGTGCTCGTTGCTTCCGAACAGGTGCTTGAAAAGCCTGTCCTTGTGTTCGTCATTCACCTTCACTTTGATTTCTTCCATGTCTCAGCTCCTGTAATTGGTTTCTCTTGACAGACCGGAGACTCCGGCTCTCTGCCATTCAAAGACCTATACGGGAAAACTGCCAGAAATATTTCAACTTCCGAGAAAAAACTTCAACTTTTTTGTGTTGGTTGGAATCAAATTATCGTTAGGATGGGACAAAAGGGAACAAAAATGGAGTTACCCTGCCGACAACTCCAAATTCATTTTATGGTCTTTTCTCAGGATATTCAGCTGTTATTGACTTTCAACATGAGTATTGTGATTACATTGGAACTATTGCAAGCTTCTTACCCAGAGGTGCAAGTACTTTGATTATTGTCTCAATTTGAGGGTTTGTATTTCCTTTTTCCATTCTGGCTATGACAGGTTGTTTTACCCCGCTCATCTGCTCAAGCTGCTTCTGGGAGATGCCTTTTTCGTTACGTGCCTTGATCAACTCCACCATAAGAGCAACACGCAGATCACTTGCCATGTTCTCTTCCAGAGTGTAAATCTCATTTCTGGCCTCATCCCATGTTGTCCATTTCTCAGGCATCTCCATTCCTCCTCTTGAAATCCTCGAATTCTTTTTGAGCCTTCTCAATTTCTCTTACCGGTGTCTTTCTCGTTTTCTTAACAAAACAATGAAGCAACACAAAAGAGTCTCCTGCCCACGCCCCAATGATCTGCTCCCCAAATAGGTAACAGATTTTTGCCGCTGCGCCCCACTGGGGTTACAGAAGGAGCGAAGCAGTGGCATACAGCAACAAGGTCAGACAAGAGGTCATGAAGGCATTGTCTGAAGGAATGACAGCATCAAAAGCATCACAGGTCTACAACATCTCGCAGCAGACCATCAACAACTGGAAAAAGAATCCGGACTGGTACCTGAACGGCAAGCAGGAAGAGTACCGACCTCATGACATCGAGGAAAAAGTAGAGATTCTGCGACTGGTTGAGATGAAGACCCAGTCAATCAGACAGATTGCCAGAGAACACGGAATCAGCCAGAACACAATTTGCAGATGGATTAAGGAGAAAAAGCACATTCTTGCTGTATACTCTACAGAGGGGCAGCATCCTGCGACAGCCGTCACATGGAAGCCTGAGCCTCTGGAGGACGAGATGGCGAGGAAGGAACATCCTGACATCAAAACGGAGAACAAGACCCTCAAGGAGGAGAACCAGTACCTGAAGGCGAAGGTCGCGTATCTGGAGAAACTCATGGAGCTGAACGGCACTCCGGCCCGGAACTTCAAAAAAAAACCAGATTCCAGGCCATCAGGGCAGTCCTCGGATCCGGAACCGGGAAAGTGAATCTCCTCTGCAGGATCGCGGATGTCTCGCGCAAGAGCTATTACAGTTTCCT
>JAFZUN010000065.1 GCA_017618315.1 Spirochaetales bacterium | reverse complement strand
TCTTCAGAGGACCCACATCAGCATTCAAGGATGTGGCGCTCTCAATGCTCCCGCAGCTGATTACCGCCGCAAAAAAGCAGACAAAAGATGCATCTGAGACCGTCATCCTGACAGCCACATCAGGAGATACCGGGAAAGCGGCCCTGGAAGGCTTCCACGATGTCCCCGGAACCAGAATCATTGTCTTCTATCCTGACGGAGGAGTCTCTCCCATCCAGCGCGCCCAGATGGTCACGCAGGAAGGCGCCAACGTGCATGTATGTGCGGTTCGCGGGAACTTCGATGACTGTCAGACCGCAGTGAAGCAGACATTCGCCAAGGTTAACGCAATGAGCAAGCTCAACGAGGCAGGAAAGACCCTGTCCTCCGCCAACTCCATAAACATCGGACGTCTTGCGCCTCAGGTTGTCTATTACTTCAAGGCATACTCGGACCTGGTGGGAGAGAAACGGATAAGCTTGGGAGACCCCATAGATTTTGTGGTTCCGTCAGGTAACTTCGGAGATATTCTTGCCGGTTACTTTGCCAAGCTCATGGGACTTCCGGTACGCCACCTCATCTGCGCGTCAAATGAGAACCGTGTCCTTACGGATTTCCTCACCACAGGCCTTTATGACAGACAACGCCCGTTCTACCGCACAAGTTCCCCGTCCATGGACATACTGGTGTCATCCAATCTGGAAAGACTGCTGTTCCTGGCTTGCGGATGTGATGCCGGCCAGGTCAGGCAGTGGATGCAGGATCTGAATTCAAAGTGCAGCTTCCAGGTGTCAGCATCAGTTCTTGAGAGAATCACAGAAACATTCAAGGCATTCTGCTGCACAGAGAAAGAGACCATTGCCACAATCGGGGAAACCTGGATCAAGGACGGCTATCTCTGTGACCCGCACACGGCTGTCGGAATCAAGTCAGCGGGAGACTACATCGGCACTGTCAATGACGGTGTGCCTGTCGTGGTCCTGTCCACGGCAAGCCCGTACAAGTTCCCTGCCCCGGTTTCGGAGGCAATCGGACTTCCAGTCAGCGGAGATGAGTTTGCCCAGATTGATCAGATCTGCAGGAAGACCGGCGTTCCTGTCCCGAAGAACCTCAGCTCACTTGAGAGCAAGAAGGAACTTCACAAGGATGTCATTGACCGCACAGCTGTCACTGATTACGTGTTAAATGTATTAGGAATATAAGGAGCAGCCATGGAGATAATCTGTCTTGACCTTGAAGGCGTTCTAGTCCCCGAGATCTGGATTGCCTTCTCAGAGAAAACCGGAATACCCGAACTGAGAATCACAACCCGGGAGGAACCAGACTACGACAAGCTCATGAAGTACCGCATGAACATCCTCAGGGAGCACAATCTGACACTCAAGGACATCCAGGATGTCATTGCCACAATACGTCCTCTTGAGGGTGCCCGTGAGTTCTTGGACAAGGTCAGGGAAATAACACAGGTAGTCATTCTATCTGACACGTTCACTGAATTCGCCAAACCACTGATAAGACAGCTCGGCTGGCCCACGATTCTCTGCAACAGCCTGATTGTCGATGAGAAAGGCATGCTCACCGGGATGAGGCTACGCCAGCAGGACGGAAAACGCAAGGCGATTGACGGCTTCAGGTCAATGAATTTCAGGACATTCGCAGCCGGAGACAGTTATAATGACCTCACTATGATCCGCAAGGCAGACAAGGGCTGTCTTTTCCGTGCTCCGGCCAACATCCTCAAAGAAGAGCCGGATCTGAAACTCTGCACGACCTATGATGAGTTTTTCTCAGAGATAAAAGCCTTTGTGGAAGATGGTCAGGCCTGAGAGGGCCAGCTAATCACAGCGCAGACAAGTTCCCCTTCTTTCTGTGTTATTGAGATCATTCCGCCATGCAGGAACACTATGGTCGAGGCAATGGGAAGGCCCAGTCCGGAACCACCGCTTGTACGCGACCAGTCACCACGCGCCCAAGGCTCGAAGAAATCCACATCCATGGACACGGGAATGTTACCGTGGTTTGTGATTTCCATCCTGTAGCTGCCGTTCTCTTCCCCTATTGTCCATGACACAGGCTCCGCCGAGTCACCCTTAGCAAAGATGGCATTGTCCAGCAGCTCCGTCACAGCTCGCGCCATAAGACGTCCATCACATCTGATGCTCTGGCATGATGCAGATGCCTGGACAGCCTCTGCATCCTTGAATGATGAAAGCACATCGCAGATGAACTGGTCTGACGGAATATCCTCCATAACCGGCTTCTCATCCGCCTGCAGGTTGGAGAACTCAATGACACGTCCGATCCTATTGGAGAGTTTGTCATTCTCAAGCTGAAGTTCGCTCAAGGTATTCTGATCTGCAGGGAACACACCGTCATTCATGCCGTCAATCATGATCTTCATTGCGGTTGCAGGAGTATTTAGGTCATGGGATATGCTACTGAGCCATGCCTTACGGCTCTTGGCATTTGCCTGCAGGTTCCTGTCCAGCTCCTCAATCGCGACCGATATATCGTTGAGCTCGCTGTTTCCCTGCTTTGGCACAGACACGTTAGGCTTTCCGTGTGAAAGGTCATTAAGGGCTTTTCTCACATCATTGATGTATCTGGTGTTTCTGGAGCTGATGATCCATGCGGCCACAAGTGCAAACACAAGACAGACCGGAATGCTGAACATCAGACCCTTGATACAGGAGTTGATGATGTCCTTTGAATACTCATATGTCCTTGGGTTGAATGTCAGAAGATCAATGATGAATGAATCTTCTCCGTCAAACGCAATGACAATGGAACCTATGACATCCTGACCTTTGAGCATCGCGGGAATCGTGATCTCTGATTTTCCGGAAGTGACCTCTCCAATCTCAAGATCGGTGATGATTCCGAAGTCAGAAGTGACTACGTTAAGGTTTATTCTTGTGAGTTTCCCAGTAAATGTGGTGGACTCACCCTGGTTCTGGAATCTCTGGTTTGAGGGGAACAGACTTGTCAGCATGCGTCCCTCATTTGTCTTGCCGAATGCAAGCATGTTGGTTCCGCTCGCATCACGCAGAAGAAAACCGCTGACCCTGTTGTCGTCAATGTCCGACACAGCCATCATTATTCCGTTAAGTCCGTAATCAGTGAAATCGCCACCTGTAATTGCATTCTCAACAGAGACCACGAAATCATCATAGACCTCGTTCTTCCACCTGTTCTGGCTGGTCCTGTACTGCAGGAGAAGCACCCCGAACTGAACAAGCAGCACCACAACCGCTATTGAGAAAATGCTAATGAAGTAACGGAAGAACAGCTTCTTCATCAGCTCTTCTCCTCCAGGGGATAGCCTATGAATCTGTAACCATAGCCGCGCACCGTCTCAATCCACGGATACGGTCCAAGCTTTGCCCTGAGATTCTTGATGTGGGTATCTGCTATTCTCTCATATGATTCTGATGTGTAATCAAAGCATTTCTTCAGGATCTCGGATCTGGGAAGAATCCTTGAGGTGTTCCCGATCAGAAGCCCAAGAATCCTCCACTCCGCAGCAGTCAGAGCCACAGGCTCATTGTTGACGGTCACCTTGTGCTCCACCTCATCGAAACACATGACGCCGCTTTCAGCCTTATAGTAGTATTTGTGGCTGGTCTCCACCTCCTGACCGCCGTCAACCCTGCGGAGGATTGCCTGAACCCTCAGTACAAGCTCCTTGGGAGAGAAAGGCTTCGAGATATAATCATCCGCACCAAGCTCAAAGCCGTGGATGCGGTCTTCTTCCGCAATCTTTGCAGTCATGAAGATAACAGGGATATCCATGCTTGCACGAAGCTCTTTGACAAACTCAAAACCATCTCCGTCCGGCAGCATGACATCCTGGATCAGAAGATCCGCCTTGGTGATCCTGAAAGCCTCGCGCACCGACGCAAGGTTCCCGAACCCGATGACCTTGTAACCTGCAAGCTCAAGGTATCTGCGTACTCCTTCTCTGATCACCTGATGGTCTTCCACAACATAAATCAACTTCATGCTTTCTGTTTACCTCACAAAGAGTCTTTGTTCAATATTTTATTATTCCACTTCACAAAAGTTCACATTAACGTGAGTCAGTTTGGATTTTTCGGAATGAAATCCGTGATGATATGAACATATATGGTGGACTCATAGCTTCCGGATTTGAGCAGTAGTTTTCCGGAGCCCTCATCAAAGAGATTCTCATCTGTCGGTATTTTGATCTGTATTGATCCCTGATCATACCATCTGACGTAAGTTCCCTGCTTGTCCTTGAAGGTATTTGCATCAATGACAAGGCTATTGGCCTTGAAGCCGTCATTGTTCTCAAGGAAATACGAAGTCCCGTCCGAACTGACTGTTGCCCGGCTGGAACTCCCATAGGCGTGTCCTGTTCCGTTTCCATCAGATACCAGACGCGCCAGATATCCGATTTCTGTGGAATAAGCGGACTGCCCTTCTATTACAGGTCCTCTCTTTCGTTTAAGAGTAAAAGGTGTAGCACTGTTGTTTCTCCCATCCGAGGAACTTGACAGGAAAATGTAGACATTTCCGGGATTCTGAGCGTTGTACAAAGAAGCGGATTTTGCGTCGGTCGTGAAATAATAAGTGGCTATATCAAACCAGTTCCCACCATATTCATCACTTATACTGATATCGTTGTTCTGCCTCTCAATATAGAAGATAGCGGTATTATCTCTGGAGAAAGACTCATCTTCCGGACGGTAATAC
>JAFZUN010000064.1 GCA_017618315.1 Spirochaetales bacterium | reverse complement strand
CTTTTCGGTCTTGAATGCAACCATGATTTAGACTTCCGTCAGCTCCGATGCATCTGCAGAGGGGACTCCCTGGGCTACGCCGTTTCCGAACATGGCCTGTCTAAGCTTTCCGTCCAGCTCTGCCATGACATCGGGATTATTCTTGAGGAATGCCAGGGTATTGTCACGACCCTGTCCGATCTTCTCGCCGTTGAAGGAGTACCATGAGCCCATCTTCTCGAGGAAACCGTATCTCAGGGCACCGTCGAGGATTCCGCTTGCATAGGAGATGCCCTCGTCGAACATGAGGTCGAGCTCTACCTTTCTGAACGGAGGAGCAACCTTGTTCTTGACGATTTTGACTCTTACGCGGTTTCCTACGAACTCGTCGGAGCCCTTGCTGATGGTCTCGATCTTGCGCACTTCCATTCGCACGGAGCTGTAGAATTTGAGGGCGTTTCCGCCTGTGGTGGTCTCGGGATTGCCGAACATGACGCCTATCTTCATTCTTATCTGGTTGATGAAGATGATGGTTGTCTTGCTCTTTGCAAGGATTGCAGTGAGCTTTCTAAGTGCCTGACTCATTAGACGTGCCTGAAGACCCATGTGTGAGTCTCCCATGTCGCCTTCTATCTCTGCCTGAGGTGTCAGAGCTGCTACGGAGTCAACGATAATAATGTCCACAGCTCCGCTTCTGACAAGGGATTCAGCGACCTCAAGAGCCTGCTCACCACTGTCCGGCTGGGAGATCCACAGCTCATCTGTGTTGACACCAAGCTTCTTTGCATATGTGGGATCCAATGCATGCTCTGCATCGATGAATGCGGCAATACCGCCAGCCTTCTGGGCCTCTGCAACTGCATGCAGGGCAAGTGTAGTCTTTCCTGATGACTCAGGACCGTAAATCTCAATGACTCTTCCGCGCGGATAGCCGCCTACTCCCAAAGCCTCATCAAGGAGGATTGAGCCTGAGGGAATAACCTCGACATTTGCGGCAACAGGATTATCGCCCAGTCTCATCAGGGATCCTTTTCCGAACTCTTTGTCTATCTGCGCCCTGGCGGCCTCAAGAGCTGCCATCTTCTGGTTATGGACATCCATTGTCTTAACTTCAGTTACCTTTTCCTTAGCCATTGTATTGTCACTCCTAATAATTCTCACTTAAGCCCGAATAGATCGTCAGAATCCGCGATTATGGTCACAGGGCCGTCATTCTCATAGCAAACATGCATGTGAGCTCCGAAAATGCCGTGCTGTACATTGAAACCGAGGTTTCTCAGTTCCTGCATGAAGAGCTCATACATCCTCTCTGCATGTTCAGGCTTTCCGGCTCCGTCAAATGAGGGTCTGTTACCCTTATGCAGGTTGGCATACAGCGTGAACTGGCTCACGACAAGAATATCTCCGCTGATATCGGCCACACTGAGGTTCATCTTGTCGTCACTGTCACGGAACAGCCTCATCTTGGAGATCTTGGCAGCCATTTTGCGGCAGAGATCCTCATTGTCAGAATCAACGACACCGAGATAAACCAGCAGTCCAAAGCTGATTTTCCCCGTTACTGCACCGTCAACTGTGACGCTTGCGTCTCTTACCCTCTGAACTACGGCTCTCATCTCAGATCACCCTGACCACGGGACATCTTCTGGACAAAGGATCTCTTGTCTTTGGCGCTGAAGAAGGCAGAGCCTGCAACAGCAACATCAACACCACTTGAAAAGACATCAGTGATTGTTGATGCGTTAACTCCACCATCGATTGAGATGAAGTAATCCCTGTCTCCACGTATCTCAACAAGTCTCTTCACCTTATTCAGTGTCTCAGGAATCAGCTCCTGTCCACCGAATCCTGGGTTGACGCTCATGATCAGCACAAGGTCAACCATGTCCAGATAAGGCTCGACCTCTTCCACAGGTGTGGACGGTCTAATGGACAAGCCGCACTCAACTCCGAATGATTTGATAAGATCAAGCGTCTCCCTGATATCCTCACATGCCTCCGTATGAACTGTGATGCAGTCAGAGCCTGCCTTGGCGAACTGCTCGATAAACCTTACCGGCTCCTCAATCATCAGATGAGTGTCAAAGAACAAGTCTGAGCACGGCCTGATGTCAGAGATGAATTTTGGTCCGAAAGTTATGTTCGGGACAAACACACCGTCCATGACATCAAGGTGAACCCAGTTTGTTCCGCTGAGCCTGATATCCTCAAGTGCAGTCCTGATGTCCGAGAAATCCGCGGACAGTACTGACGGGGCTATGATGATGCTTCTTTCCATACCATCAATATAGCACAGCATATCCGTTTTTCATAGCATTTAAGAGGCATTTTAAGCAAAAAAACTTAACAAAATGCAAGTATTTTAAGTGTAATACGGACAAATTTTGCAAAGAATAACCAAAATTTAATCAGTTCTTCAATGTCTCGCGCTCATCCGACAGGTTCTCGATATCCTCGATCTTGTAACCGATCATCTTGGACACACCAGGCTCCTGCTGTGTGACACCCAGGAGGCAGTCGGATCCCATGACGGTACCCTTGTTATGGGTGATAATGATGAACTGGCTGGTGTCACCGAACTTATCAAGAACACGCATGAAGGCACCGATGTTCCTGGCATCAAGGGCGGCATCTATCTCATCAAGGATACAGAACGGAGACGGCTTGACCATGTATGTGGCAAAGAGTAATGCCACGGCTGTCATGGATCTCTCTCCTCCGGATAGAAGTCCCAGCTGTAGCATCTTCTTTCCAGGCGGCTGTGCCTTGATATCAATACCGGATTCAAGGACATTTTCCTCATCAGTCAGGACAAGCTCTGCTTTTCCACCGCCGAACAATGTGGTGAACATCTCCTGGAAGTTTGCTGATATCTGGCCGTAGGTCTCAAGGAACATTTCCTCGCTGCGATGTCTGATCTCAGCTATTACCTCTTCAAGATCATTCTTGGCCTTTGTAAGGTCATCCATGTTCTTGCTGTAGAAATCGTAGTTCTTCTTGGCCTCGTTGAATTCATCCTCAGCCATGAAGTTGATATATCCCAGGTCCGATATCTTCTTCTTGACTGAATCAAGCGTTGACTTGAGCTCTTCCACAGGAGCTGTTATCTCATGGTCGTTGAACTCCCTGAGGCTCTTTCCGGTGTTGTCGAAGAACTCGGTGAAGATTTTCTGGATGTTATCCATGATGGCCCTGATGTTTTCCTTTGCCGTAGCGATATCAACAGCCAATGTCTGCTTGCGCTGGAACTTGGCCTGGAAATCGGAGTTGTTCTCGGTAATCTCTCTGGAACGCTGATCAATCGCCATATTCAGATCCGCGATATCGTCCCTTATGGCCTGAATCTCCTCAAGAGTCTGCTGCTTGCTGTTCTTCAGCTCGTCAATGGTCTCAAGGATCTCATTGACCTTGCTCTCCTCAGCCTCTGCTGAATGATAAGCATCTGAGAAATCGAACTCCATCTGCTGCAGGCTGGATTTGAGGTCGGTTATGGAGTTTCGGAGAGAGTCGGCATTTGCCTTGAACTGGACCTCATCAAGCTCCAGGTCATGAAGGTCTGACTCCTTCAGGATAATGACGTTGGAGAGTCTCTCGTTTTCAGCCGTCAGATCAGCTATCTTGTTGCGGTTCTGAGCCTCACGCTCATAAGAGAGCTCAAGATCGGCATCGAGTTTTGTCTTCTTTGCAAGTGTTCCCTCAGGAGCGATGAAGTCATCAAGGAATGTCGGGATGGTGCCGCTGTACTCCTGGAAAAGGCCCTTGATCTCATCAAGTTCCTCAAGGACGGACTCCTCCGCTTGGTCAATCGCATCACGGAACACATCGGCATCGAACGATACGGATGAGATGTCACGGAGAAGGCTGACACGTTCAGCGAGGACTCTTTTTGCCTTCGAGAGCTCTGCAAGAAGCTCTTTCTCGGCCTGAGAACGCTGTACTGAGCTGTATCCGCTTCCACGTATCTCAGACTCAAGCCGGTTGGCTATATCGTTGGCAAGGTCACTGATCTGCGCGGTGATTGTGATTCTTTCTGCTGAGATGCTCTCGTTGGTCTCAATGAGGTCATCGATATCCAGCTGATGCTTGATCCTGTCTGACTTGAGGATCTCAATCCCCTCTTTTGCTTTCTCTATGCTCTGCTGTGTGAGGCGGATGTTCTCCAGAATGCTCTGGTAATCAGCCTGTCTTTCCTCAAGGCGCTGCTTGTCTCGGTCCATACGCTCCTGAACCTGCATTGCCCTGTCTTTGGCGGCCTTGGAGCGTTGTGAGATCTCCTGGAATCTGTCATTATAGACCTCAATAGTGGACTTGAAGGAGTTTATCTTCTCCTCATATGCCCTGGCCTTTCCAGATAGATCCTCTCTTCTGGAGCGCAGCTGCTCAAGCTCATCCTGCTGCTGAGCAAGACCAGCCCTGGCATTCTCAAGCACAGCATCTATGGTTCTTTCCTCATCCTCAAGCTTGTCCAGCTCAGACTGCCTGAAATCCTTGAGTTTTGTTAGAGACTGAACATATGAGAGCTGAAGATCAACCTCAAGCTGCTCTCTCTGGGCATTGAGCTCCCTGTTCTTAATGACCTTGTCCAGCTGAATCTTTCTTGAGTTGTAGACCTTCTCAGCTTCTTTCAGGAGAAGCTCAACCTGAGCCATGTTCTCATCAGTCTTGGCAAGCTTGCGCGCCGCATCCTCGCTCTGCTGCTTGAAACGGCTGATACCGGATGCTTCCTCAAAGATATAACGCCTGTCCTCAGGCTTCATCAGAAGAATCTGGTCTATCTTTCCCTGCTCCAGTATGCTGTAAGCCGCCTTACCAACACCCGTGTCCAGGAAGAGATCCCTGATGTTTCTCAGAAGGCACTTCTCACGGTTAAGGTAATATTCATTGTCTCCATTGCGGAACGCACGTCTCTTGATCTCCACCTCTGTGGCATTGATGTTGAGTATTCCGGCCTCGTTGTTCATTGTGAGGATTACCTCACACATGGGCATGGGCTTGCGCTTGTCTGTTCCGTTGAAGATGACATCCTCACGCTTGCTGGCTCTGATTGTGCTCAGCGCTTGAGTACCTAAAACCCATTTGACCGCATCGACGACATTGCTCTTTCCGCTGCCGTTTGGCCCCAGAAGAGAAGTGATACCGTCGGAGAATTCGAATTTTGTCCTGTCCGCGAACGATTTGAAACCGTAAAGCTCAACTGATTTCAGAAACATACGGTCAAATCATACCACAATTGCCTTCTATAATCCATAAATGACAAACAAATGCTTTTGAATTAGAATGGCGTATATGGAGCAGCTCTCATTATTCGAGGAACCAATATATGACATCACAATCGGCGCCGACGAGGCAGGCCGCGGACCACTAGCAGGCCCCGTGTGCGCAGCAGCCGTAATCCTGCCATCCGACTTTCCTTTTGAGATCCTTGCAGACTCCAAACAGCTCTCAGAGAAAAAACGCCTGGCAGCAGAGCCAGTCATCAAACAGTGCGCCATAGCCTGGGCTGTGGCCTGGGCAAGTCCAGCCGAGATTGACAGAATCAACATCCTCCAGGCCTCAATGCTTGCCATGAAACGCGCCTATCTCAAGGTGGCATCACAAATTGACTTGAAAACGTCCTCCTGCATCCTCCTTGTGGACGGCAACCGTCGCCCGGATGTGGATATCCCCTGCAAGGCCATAGTCAAGGGCGATGCCACAGTGCATGAGATAATGGCGGCCAGCATACTTGCCAAGAACGCCCGTGACCGCTTCATGGTCTGTGCGGCCGTAAAATGGCCCCAGTATGGCTTTGAGAAACACAAGGGCTACCCGTGCACAGCGCACAAGGCAGCCCTCAAGCAGTTCGGACCATGTCCGATACATCGAATTACATTCAATTGGGATTAGAATATAGCAAAATGTCAGATTTCAAAGAAAAAGCTATATCAGTCGGTCTTCTTGGCGTGCATCTTCATGAAATCGACAGACTTCTGGAACTCGCGGATAAACTCACCCAGATCCTCGGGATAGACAATGACGCTCTGGCGGATGAAACGGCCTTCGTCAGCGGTGCCCTTACTCTCGACAATGTTGAGGTACATGTCACCTTTGTAGTTCTCTTTCACGTTGAAGAAATATGTTCTGTCGTTTGTGACAAACCTTGTTGAGAAAACTTCACCTCTCTGACCCATAGAAGGCCTCCTTCGCTGGTATTAGTAATAAATGAAAAAGACCACGGAGCCGTGGTCTTTAAGCGCCCGACGGGAGTCGAACCCGCGTCTTCAGCTTGGAGGGCTGAGGTAATACCGTTATACCACAAGCGCAATACGGTGTATTTATAAACAAAAAGCCGAAACGCGTCAAGTGCTATCCCGGCTTTTTGTCCGCATCAGCGGATACACATCAGATGTTCTTCTGAACAATACCTGCTATGTTATCCGCAGTTATTCCGAATTCCCTCTTCAGCTCGTCACAAGTCCCGGACATGGAGAATCTGTCGTTGATACCAATGGCAATTACCTTGGCCTTTCGTGACTCAGAAGCAACAGCCTCAGAAACGCAACCGTAAAGGCCGCCGATCACAGTATGGTTCTCGACAGTGACAATCACCTTCACAACATCAGCAATCTTCCTGACAAGTTCATTATCAAACGGCTTGATGCTTACGCAGTTGATTAGCTTTCCGTGAATGTCCTTCTGTTCAAGCGCATTGAACGCATCAAAGCTCGCACGTGAACATGAGCCCTCAAAAAGGATTGCAAAGTCATCACCTGTATCGTAAACGATGTCCTCCTTTCCTACCTCAAGAGGCTTTGATCCATAGCAGTAAGTCTTGTCTCTGGGAACCCTTATATAAACAGGACCCTTCACGGAGGCAGCGTAGTTAATTGCCTCCTCAAGCTGCTCAGGAGTGGACGGATCAAGAACCTTCATGTTCGGAAGAACTCTTGCAAGAGCAAGATCCTCACAGCCATGATGACTTGCACCGTCCTGTCCGTTATCAATTCCGGGATGAGTTCCGATGATCTTGAGGTTGGCATTTGCATAACAGGCCATCCTGACCTGCGTCCATGCGTTTCCAAGAGTTAGGATAGCAAAATTTACGACAAACGGTATCATTCCCTCGAGAGCAAGGCCATAGCCGATGCTCATGGCACTTGTCTCGCTGATTCCGCATTCCACGAATCTCTCAGGGTGAACAGCCTTGAAGTCAGTAGTCTTAGTTGATTTTGCAATATCACCGTCAATCACGACAATCCTGTCATCATTGATCTTTGCCAGATCCTTTCCGATAAGGTCTCTCAGAGAAGTGCTGTCCATCATATTGCCTCCCTCTGCCTTCTGAGCTCTTCCATAGCAGTGTTGTACTGCTCCTCAGTCATGACTCCGCCATGCCATGCAGGATTATTCTCCATGAAGCTCACTCCCTTGCCCTTTGATGTGTTGCAGACAATGCAGATGGGCATTCCATTGTTCTCAAGGCACATTTTCACTGCCTTGACGACCTGCTCCATGTCATGGCCGTTGATCTCGACAACACGCCAGCCGAAGCTTCTGATTTTTGCAGGAAGATCTCCTAGCGGAAGAATCTTGTCGGTGAAATCGTTCAGGCAGATGCGGTTGAGGTCCAGGAACAGCGCAAGGCGGTCAAGCTTGTAAGCCGCAGCCTGAGCAAGAGCCTCATAATTCTGGCCCTCAGTCATCTCTCCGTCGCCACAGATTACAAACACGTTATGGTCATCACCCTTCAGCCTCTTTGCCAGTGCCATTCCGACGCCAGTAGAGAGTCCCTGCCCAAGAAGACCGGTTGAGGCATCGACCTCTGGAATCCTTGTAACTGCAGGATGTCCCTGAAGCGGACTTCCGAACTTCCTCAGTGTCAGAAGGTCTTCCTCTGCAATTATTCCTTTCTGTGCAAGCTCTGCATAGACGGCAGGAACAGTATGACCCTTGGACAGCACCACACGCGCCCTGTCCTTCTTATTGAAGTCAACAGCAATCTCATAGATGGCTGTGACAATCTCAGTTACTGACAAAGATCCGCCCGGATGACCGGACTTTGACGCATAAAGCATCTCAATTATTCTCTGCCTGTTCTTGTTGGCAATGAGCTCTAGTTCTCTTATATCCATTTGAATCACTCCAAAACTATTCTTGTACCGGTTGAACCGTTGAGGGCTTCAAGAGCTTTGTCCAATGATGTGATCAGCGCTATTCTGCCCTTCTTGCTTTCAGCGAACTTCATGCAGGCCATAACCTTTGGAAGCATTGAACCTGGTGCAAACTGTCCCTGGGTGCAATACGCGGCAGCTTCATCAACTGTCATCTGGGAAAGCCATTCCTGGTCAGATTTTCCGTAGTTCACGGCAACCTTCTCG
>JAFZUN010000063.1 GCA_017618315.1 Spirochaetales bacterium | reverse complement strand
TGACACCATGCCCTGGATCTCGTCATGCATGTGCTGGACGGCAAGCTCCTCCTGCAGAACACGCAGAACCTTCATGATCCTGACCTTGCCGTTGAACTCCTCCAAAAGCTCCTGCTGCTTGTTACGGGGAACAACAGAGGATGCGAGATAGTCTGCCAGCCTTATGGCCTCTGAGATATTGCTTGCGTTGAACCTGAGGTTCTCAAGCAGGATGGATCGGTCAGCCCGCTGGTCCAGTGCCTCTCGCAAGGCGCTTGTGAAGGCCTTGTCCTCTATGCGGGAAAGCTCATCCTCCTGTATGTATGTGACATTAGCGGTTACTGTACCGCGGTTGATGAGCATGTTGTCTATCTTGAAGCGGCAGACTGTCTCAAGAAAGAGGCTCTTTGAGCCATAGATGGTGTTTATCTGGTTCTTGACACGGACAAAAGTTCCGACCTTATAGAAATCATCCTCGGAGAGTTTCTTGTTGTCCTTTCCGTCATTCTTGAGCATAACCAGGCCGAAACCGTTGTACTGCTCGCAGTGGCGGATGATGTCGATGTCCTGTTTGTCGGTCACTTCGATGGTGGTATAAAGTCCCGGAAACACCGGGCAGCCCCTCATTGGGATAATGAAGATAACCTTTGGGAGGTTCTCAATTACAATGTCGCTGTTTTCTTTCATGGGTATAATAATACGAATATAATAGATAAAAGGCAAATGCAGCTGAGGCAGCTAGGGCAACTAGTGCAGCTAGGGCAACTAGTGCAATTAGGGCAACTAAGTCAGCTATCTACAATTACAATCAGTTTGATGTCTTCTTCTTTCCGCTTAGCCACCATACCCCAAGGTAGCAGAAAGGGGTGTCAAGCAATGCAAAGACCACCTTGAAGAGCCAGTAGGGAAGTATCAGAGAGAAAATATAGGCTGTGGTGAACTTGGGAGTCAGATGCCAGAAGGCTATGAACTCGAAGATTGTGGTGTCAATCAGCTGGGAGACAATGGTGGACATGTTGTTGCGGATCCATAGGTGCTTGCCTTTTGTGATCTTGCCCCAGAGGCTGAACATGAAGACGTCAAGCTGCTGTGCCACGACAAAGCTGACCAGCGATGCGATTGTCATACGCATGGAGGAGCCGAACACTGTTGCATACTGCTCCTGCATGTCCCAGCTCTCATTCGGGCGTATTGCTATGCACACGCTCATCATCACGAACAGGAGCACCAGCATGATTGTGGCCATGTTGACGAAACGGGAGGCCTCCTTTCTTCCGAATACCTCTCCGATTATGTCTGTGGTCAGAAACAGAACAGGAACAAAGAAGATGCCGACAGATACCCGAACACCGAGAATAGTTGTGATTTTTGAACCTAAAGTGTTGACCATGACCATCGATGCCACAAACAGGGCAAAGAGCAGGTCGCGTTTCCGGTAGAGATTTGAATCACTTCTGAAGTCCGGCTGGGTCATCTTGTCCTCCGCTTCAAAGAATAGCAGGGATGCTGATCAATGTAAACTTACGCAGGAGATGTGGTTGTCATCTATCTCCCATCCTGCGAAACTGATTCCGAGTTTCCTCGCGAACTCAAAAGAGTTTCTGAGGTGTGAGCCGACATCCTGCGGCCTGTGGGCATCAGAGTTTGAAATGATTTTCACACCCATGTCGCATGCCATTTCCCAGAACTCCTCTACAGGGTACGGATGACGCATCCCGGAGGGAGTTTCGATCAGCTTCTTACGAAGGCCGTTGTCATTAATCTCAAGCGGAACATTGCATTCCAGAGCACACTGGATTATGTCCCTGGAGGCAAAGACGGCATCAGCGTCCCATGCCCTGTGGCCTGCGAGAAACAGATCCGGGTGGCATCCGAAGAGGAACATGCCGGATCTGAGTGCATCGGTGTACAGGCTCACATATTCTGCAATCTGGCTTGCAGGCATGCATGTCAGATACTGGAGGAACTTCTCCTTTCCGGTGACGGTATCCTCCATGTGGTGGATGGAGCAGCAGAGATAATCATAGCCGCGCTCTCCAAGAAGCTCATTCCTGTAGAATCCTGCCTCTTCCGGGAGCCAGTCGCACTCGGCACCCAGAAAGACCTTGATATCCGGGTTGTCCTTCTGAGCCAGGACATCTCTCTCGTACAGGGGAAGGTCAACATAATCAATCCTGTTACCTTTCTGGTATTCCCTGTCCGGAAGAGGGGCGTGCTCTGAGAATCCAAGGACCTTCAGGCCTTCTGCCCTGGCCTGCTGAACGAACTCTGAGATAGTGCCAGAGCCGTGCATGCAGTAGAAAGAGTGGGTGTGTAGATTGACCTGTGACTGTGTGTATAGCATTCTTGCCCCCGGACGAAGAGTACAACTTTCAGGCCTCCGTGTCATCTGCATGATAGAGGGAAACTTGTTCTTGTAAGCAGACAACCGCAATGTTAGACTATATTTTAGAAAAATCTGGTTTTACGGGAGTCACCATGGATTATTTGAAGGAATACAGGCGCTGGCTTGAGAATGCCCCGGCTTTCAAAGCGGAGCTCGAGGCAATGGATGAGAAAACAATCGAGGATGCGTTCTACAGGGACCTTGAGTTCGGAACCGCAGGGCTGCGAGGAGTTCTGGGTGCAGGAACGAACCGCATGAACGAATATGTCGTCGCAAGGGCATCACAGGGTCTGGCAAACTACATCAACGCTGCATTTCCTGAGAACAGGACAATCGCGATAGGTTATGACAGCCGCATCAAGAGCGATGTTTTCTCCGATGTGGCGGCTGAGGTCTTTGCCGCAAGCGGGATCAAGGTCTACCTCTATCCCGTTCTGATGCCGGTTCCGTGTGTGTCATTCGCAGTGCGCTATTTCAAATGCGCAGCAGGTGTCATGGTCACCGCAAGCCACAACCCGTCAAAGTACAACGGCTACAAGGTCTACGGGCCGGACGGATGCCAGATAACAGATGATGCCGCAAATGCGATTCTTGCGGAGATAGAGAAGACAGATACCTTCAAAGATGTCAGACGTGGAGATTTCAAGGCTTTTGTGAAGTCAGGAGCCATTGAATACATCGGAGATGACTGCTACAGCGCATTCATTGCAGAGGTGAAGAAACGCAGCGTCCTTTTCGGAGACAAGATAGACAAGGATGTGGCAATAGTATACTCCCCGCTCAACGGTGCGGGCCTCAAGCCTGTGCTCAGGGCACTGAACGAGTCAGGTTTCACCAATATCAGCGTTGTCAAAGAGCAGGAGCAGCCTGACGGGAACTTCCCGACATGCCCGTATCCTAATCCTGAGATCAGGGCCGCGCTCCAGCTGGGTCTTGAGTACGCCGCACGCATGAATGCTGATCTGATGCTTGCCACTGACCCGGACTGCGACCGCGTCGGAATAGCGGTGCGTGACGGAAAAGAGATGAAGCTTCTGACCGGAAACGAGACCGGAATGCTTCTTCTTGACTATATCTGCTCACAACGCAAGGCACATGACCAGATGCCTGCTGATCCTGTGTTCATCAAGACCATAGTCACATCCGACATGGCTCAGAGGATTGCGACTAAGTACGGGGTG
>JAFZUN010000062.1 GCA_017618315.1 Spirochaetales bacterium | reverse complement strand
GATCTCAAGCTCACGCCTCATGACGTAATCCTTGGTCTTCCCCAGACCTGAGATCAGGATCTGCTCAACAATGGCCTGAGGTCCTTCCGTGATGGTCAGATAGAACTTAACCGTCATGTTCGTGTCATCCCTGATGTTGAACACATCCATTCCGTTGTAGATATAACCCTCGTTGTAATAAAGGTCAGCGATATTGCTGTATTCGTTCTGGACAGACTCGAGGTTCAGCACAGAACCCTCTTTCATCGACTGTACCTTGCGGATCTCGTCATCAGAGAAGATGGTGTTTCCGTCAACCTCCATTCCGCCGTAGAACCACTGCTGTCCCTCCACGATGTTGAATGTGACGATTGCCTCCCTGTACTTCTCGTTTGAAGACTCGACATAAGTGATCTCAGGCTCGGAGACAATGACATCGATGTAGCCGTTGCGCTGGTAATATGCCACAATGTTGGCCATGTCGGAACGGAGCTTGTTCTCATCAAGATAGCCGTTGTTGAACAGGGATTTGACCTTGGACTTGACCTCTTTCTTCAGTGATGAGTAGTCAAAGTGGTCGTTACCCGTGAATACGAACTTCACTATGCGAGTCTGCATCCCTTCGGTAATGGAGAAATGGACCTCAAAAGTGCTGGCCTCAGGGTCCTCGACAATCTCATACTCCACGGGGACATCCAGGAAACCCTTTGAGTTGTAAAGATTTATTATCTGCTCCTTGGCAGTCTCGAACAAAGCCTTCTTTCCAGGATCCACAAAGCTTCCCACACTGATTGACTGGACGGCCTCCCTGAGCTCCCTGGTCTTGACACCGCTGTTTCCCTCGTATGTGATCTTTGTGATCATCGGGATCTCATAGAAGTCGAACGTGATCCTGAGCTCCCCTGCATCGTTGCGCTCGGCATCAGCGGTGAAGAAATCTATTCCGTCAATCTCATAGAGCTTGGCCTGGATCTCGTCAAACAGCTCATCTGTGAACGGCTTGTATCTGTAGACATAAAGGGCACTGCTGATCTCTGACTCCGAGACATTCTTGAGACCCGAGAATGAGAACTCTGCGATCTCCATGTTGTAGTACCAGTCGTCTGCTGCAGCGGCACAGAAAACCACCACAAGCGCCAGAATCAGGATCAAAGCCAATTTCTTTTTCATCTGCATATATCCCCAAAAATATCAATCTCATCATATATAACTAAAACTGAATCTGCTTAGTTACACTGAAACCTATAGTATCCAAAATATCAAAAACAGACAACTCACGCGGGTTTGTGAACATGCTCCACGTGCCCATCGGAGTATCCCAGTCAAGGCTTATCTCCGTGTCCAGGATCAGGTCCTTGGAAAGGAAATTGCCCACATTGCTTGAAAGCCTAACACGGTTGTCAGCCTTCAACATCAGCCGGATCTTGATGAACCAGTCAAGTCCGATGTACTTGCCGGCAAACAGCGATGTGCCGTCCAGATAACGCGCAAGCAGGCTTATGTCCCCTCTTCCCGCAAGCTCACCCGGAAGGGCATCGATTATTATGTTGGACAGGATGTTGGATCTGGCAGAGAAGATATCCAGTCCCAGCGAATTCCTCACAATTCCCGTGATCGAATAATTCTTGTTGGACTCAAGCATTCCGACCCTTGTGAGGGTCTCGGTTGCAGTGGCCGCGAACGTGGCGAGCGATGACAGTGAGAGGTTCTGGTCAAGGGCTCCAGATGACATCACGCTCTGACCCAGCATGGCCAGGATCTCGTTCTCCGTCTTCATCGGAGTGCTGGAGAAACGCGGGCTCAGGTCATCCAGTGTGGCATTCTGGAGGATCATGCTGATGACCACCTTGTTTCCGTCGGAGTCATAGTCGGTAATCTCTGCGGTCAGGTTCAGGACAATCGGGATTGCGGAATCGCTTCCCGTGAGATTCTTCTTTGTGAGGTCCAGGCTTCCCTCCTTGATGATGAAGTCGTTGTGGAAGTAGTAGACCTGGCCTGTCTTGAGGGAGATTCCTCCGTCGGTGCTGATTGACCCGCCCTCCGAGACAAGCCTCACACTCTTGTCCTCAGCCAGCGTGAAGTTTATGAAGGAGTTGTCCTTCTCCGGATAGTAGAACTCCACATCCTTGCCTGTGGTGAGTTTGACGTCCATGTCCATTGACATGCTCTTCTGATTATAGAACCAGTCAGGCATCTCCTCATCAAAACGGAAGTCGATGAGCATCGACGAGGCCTTGATGTCAGTGGTGAGCTTGGATGTGCCTCCCGAGTATTCGAATCCGACATAGCCGGAGAGATCTCCCCTGACCTCGAAATCCGTTCCGATATCCATGGGCAGCCAGAACAGGATCGGCGTGCTCTCGTCAATGTCAATGTTCACGTCAATTCTCTCTATCCCCAGCCCCTGCATGACGATATCAAGTGAGACATCACCGTAGAAATACCTTCCGTCAGACTCACTGTATCCTGCCAGCGTCGTCCTGGAGACGGAAAGCTCATGGTCATGTAGAGACAACGCGACGTTCTTGACTGTGATCACCTGATCCGGAAGATAGTACATGGTCATCTCGTATGACTTGCAGTATGCCATGCCGTAGAAACTGGGGTTCGAGGCCTTTCCTTTGATGAGCACATCACCCTCGATTGTTCCGTTCGTGAATTCCATCATGGTGGAGTTCATCAGCTGGTTCAGAATCGGAAGCGGGAAATAGATGTCAGTCACCATAAGATCCAGCTCGGAACCAAGGTATCCTCGTGCGTTGAAACCGAACAGCAGCTTACGGTCAATGCTGATATCAATATAATTATCTGCAGGATCAAACCGGCCTTCCACCATGTTTCCGCTGAAACTCAGACCGGAATTGCTGAGGTTCATGTCAATAGAGAGATCGGCCAGCTCGTAGCCGTCCTCAAGAGTCACATCAGATATGCCCACATTGAAGTCAAAGTTGTATTCGCTTCCTGTGAATATCTGGATCAGTCTGTCAGAGATTGACTCTCCCTTTGCGGAGACAGTCAGCCTTCCCTTTTGTGTGCTGTATGTCCCCATGGTCGTGAGAACCTCGTTCTTCATATCCATTGAGCCGTCAATCAGAAGATCTGCGAAGTCTATCATCAGAGCAATGTTATCAAGAGACAGGCTGCCGATCCGGCCGATTGAGTCATAAAGGGTCAGGGTCCTGTCGTCATACATGGCGTTCATAACCACATGGTTCGCAAAACCCTCTCCCCAGTCGAACGTCAACCTGAAATGGAAGGCGTTCTCACGCTCGCCAAGCATTGAGAAGGCAGCTTTCATGCCGCCGTCCGGCCGGGTGAAACCGAAATCAAGGTATAACTGGTTGTCTATCGCAGCGCCCTGAATGATGTAGGCCTTGTCAGATGAGACCATATTTATCTTGCCCTCGAGTCCAGTCGTATCCAGCTGTATCAGGTCGCCGATTCTCGGGAACACGAAATCCAGAGTGCCGTCAAAACGCACATTCTGCTCCTTACCTTCAACGGCGACATTCTCTAAAAGTATGCTGTGATCAGTCAGATTCATGTCCAGCGAGGCAGAGAACCTGTCTCCGACTTTCACGGAGAAATCCTTCAGGCCTACCCCGAACCCGGAATCCTCAGTGCTGTAATAGGCATCGACAAGTGAATCAAGGGTCAGCCTCATTGAGTCAGATACTATGATGGTGAGATCCTTCAATGCACCTGCGGCACTGACAAGACCATCGTTGATCCTCACATCCAGGTCCAGCTTGTCTCCCCAGAGGGACAGAAGAAGCGGTTCAAGGGAGAGAGATGCGATGAAGTTGAAAGGTCCGTCGAGATAGGGAGACACCAGCGTGGCTGAGGATGATATCTCAGACGCATCTGCCCAGTTTACGGTTCCGCTCAGCTCTGTTCCCACCAGCACCGGCGAGAAAATGAAATAATCATATGTTTTGGAGCCTTTCTCGTGGTCGAACTGAAGGTTTATGTACTCGCTTCCGTCATATGCGTTCTGCAGCCTGAGACGCCCGTACGGGATCATGTCCGCAAAATCAATGCTCCCCTCATATGACAGCCTCAGTCCCTCAGCAGTCACTGCAAGCGTCGAGACATCAGCTATGCTCCTGTCAACAGTCGCCTCAAAGGTAAGGGCACCGTTATGCGGCTTGTCTCCCACGCTGATGTCCCTTGCGGCGGTGTTCAGTGAGATTCTGCCGTCATTCAGGATATCGAAAACCTCTTTAGCCTCAAGCTTTTGGCTATAGTCACCGGAGAGGACGGCTGAAGACCAGGACTCGAATGTGTCCGTGACATCTGAAGTTATGATCATGCTGCCGCTAAGTGATGTGGAATCTGACAGGACACCGGTCGGTGCCAGAAACCTGTCATAAAGGACCTTGTACTCAGAAGGCACAAGGTCAGTAACAAACAGGCTCAGCTCCGCCCTGCCTTCCTTGAAGCTGAACGAGCCTGTGAGATCATCCGAGATTCCAAGTGTTGCCGATATGCTCCTGTCTTTGTCCATCCTGAGCGAGATATCCGCCGGTTCCGGCAACGCATTGAGACACAGGCCCTTCAGATCCGCGGATGCGATATCCAGGCTCCTGAAATCACTTGTCTGAGCTGAGAGAGAAAGAGTCGTTCTTATGTCTCCTGCAAGGCTGTTCTCATGATGAGCTTTAATATCACTACCCAACAGAAGGTTCAGCCCATCTGGGGAATATGAGTACTCCACCGAGAGATCTGAGGCACCGACATCTGAAAGTCCAAGGTCTTCAAGACCTGTGAATCCTGCAGATTTAAGCGTAAGCTCTCCTAAGCTGTCTGTGGTTCCTAAATCAAGGCTTACTCTGGCTGAAAGACCGGTGGAATCCACCGAATACTGACTGAAAGAACCCATCAGCCTGTCCAATGTCACTTCAGCTGTCAGATTTTCAGAGCCGTCATACAGACCGCTCAGGTGAAAAGTTCGGAGACTGAAAGATGCATCGTCAAAACTGGCCTTGACGTCCTCCAGATCAGCTGTGGCATTGGCCGCACCGGATTCCATGTCATAGTTGAACGTGAATGTGGAGCCGGTCATTGAGGCATCGAGCCCTATTCCAAGTGCATTGAGGTTTGCTACCGTATCCTGGGCATAGACTGCGGCCGAGACCATGTCACCGGAGATTCTGGCAACCGCAGACAGATCATCGAGTCTGGCTATGCCTGAATAGGTTGCGGAGGCTATGGACATTCTCATGCTCAGGGAAGAGTCCACCGATCCCCTTATGTCGCTGACCGCCACTGTCCTTCCTTCCGGAAGACGCCCGGACAAAACCACCTCCGGGAGGTTGATGTCCGCACCGTTGAACACAAGACCCTTGCCCATCTCAGCTGTGGCATTGACGCCTTCGGAAACAAGATGAAAACCGTCATAATCAGCCTCAATGCTCAGGTTCCTAACTGTGACGGAGATACCCAACGAATCGAGGATGCTTGTATTCACGTTCTCCTCTGCCAAAGTCTCTTCCGCCTGCGGAACTTCATACTGAGTCGGTTCGG
>JAFZUN010000061.1 GCA_017618315.1 Spirochaetales bacterium | reverse complement strand
CCGCGAGGGAGAAAGCATCAGCTGGCACCTGGTTGAGGTCCTCAAGCCCAAGATGCCCACACGCAGGATGGTGTTCCATGAGATTACCAAAAAGGCGATCCTTGAGGCATTTGCAGGCGGACGCGACCTTGACATGAACCTGGTTCATGCCCAGGAGGCCCGCAGAGTCCTTGACAGGCTCTTCGGCTACACAATCTCTCCTGTTCTCTGGTCCAAGCTCTCCAACAAGAGCCTCAGCGCAGGCCGTGTACAGTCACCAGGCCTCAGGCTTGTAGTTGACCGTGAGCGTACAAGGATCACATTCCAGAAATCAGAGTACTGGGATCTCCGTGCCAGCTTCAGGGAAGGCTTCTGTGCCTCCATCGACACAGTCGGCGGACGCAGGGTCGCCAACGGAAAGGATTTTGACAGCGATACCGGAAAGTACACAGGAAGCTCAAAGGTGCTTCTGCTCTCAAAGGCAGCAGCCAAGGCTCTTGTGGACTCACTGAAGGACAGCACCTTCACCATCTCAGATGTTAGGGAGAAGCAGGTCTCTCAGCGCCCGGCACCTCCGTTCATCACCAGCACCCTTCAGCAGGAGGGAAACAGAAAGCTCCACATGTCCGCAAAAGACACTATGCGCATCGCACAGAGCCTTTATGAGAACGGATTCATCACATACATGAGAACAGACAGCCCGACTCTCAGCCAGGAGGGAATCCGTGCAGCCAGAGAGGCAGCACTTGCCCTTTATGGTCCGGACTTCGTGCCTGCCGATTCAAGGCAGTACAATGCAAAGAGTTCGAACGCACAGGAGGCCCATGAGGCTATCAGACCCGCAGGAGAGCACTTCAAGACTCCTGAGGAGACAGGACTCTCGGGAAGAGAGCTTGAGCTGTACACACTGATCTGGAAGAGGACACTTGCCTCACAGATGACAAATGCACTCAAGCTCAACACCACTGTGACAATCGATGCCAAGACTTCAGACGGCAAGGATGCTCAGTTCACCGCAACAGGAATCAGGATTGAGTTCCCCGGTTTCATCAGGGTCTATGTCGAGGGTTCAGATGACCCGGATGCAGCCCTTGAGGATAAGGAGACTCCGCTTCCGGCACTTAAGGCTGGCCAGGTTTTGGGTCTTAAGGAGCTAGAGGAGCTTCTGCATGAGACAAAGGAGCCCAACAGATACACTGAGGCATCTCTTGTCCAGACTCTTGAGAAGCTCGGAATCGGCAGACCTTCCACTTATGCGGCCATCATCGACAGGCTGTTTGAGAAGAACTATGTGATCAGGGACAACGGGACCCTGGTTCCTACATTCATCGGATTCGGTATCATCCAGCTTCTTGAGAAGTACTTCGGAGACAGGATTGATTACGGTTTCACAAGCGACATGGAGACAGGTCTTGATGAGATTGCAGAGGGTAAGCTTGATGAGCTTCAGTTCCTGAAGAACTTCTACGAGGGAGAGAACGGCCTTGAGCAGCAGGTGAGGGGCAACAAGATGAAGATCAACTCCCGCGACGTCAAGTGCCTTGAGCTGCCGCAGCTCAGCGAGGAGAACTCAATCTATCTCGGACCATACGGACCTTATGTCAGAAGTGTTGACGGCCGCTTTGTTTCAATCCCTGATGAGTGGATCCCCGCAGATGTCACTAACGAGATGGTCGAGAAACTCCGCAAAGAGGGAAATCAGGTGACAGAGGTTAAGACCAATGCACCAGAGAAGATCGGAACCTCTTCTGACGGACGGCCGATTCTGTACTGCACAGGTAAGTTCGGTGACTACTGGCAGCTTGGTGACAGAGCTCAGACAGAAGACATCAAACGCTTCAAGGTTCCTAAGGAGTTTGCCGGAAACAGAAGCCTGGATCCGAAGATTGTCGAGCAATTCTTCAACCTTCCACGCACAATAGGCACCAGTGAGACCGGTGAGGCCATCACTGCAGACATGGGTAAATACGGTCCGTACATCAAGTGCGGCAATGATTTCCGTAGCGTCAAGAGCTCTGTGGAGCTGTTCAAAATTACAGAAGCTGAGGCAAGGGATATCTTCAATTCACCCAAAGAGAGTGCTAAGAAGACCACAGCCAAAGGTAAGGCTGCCACCTCCGCAAAGAGGAACAACAGCGCAGAGGCAGTTGTGGATTTCGGAGAGTATGAAGGGAAGAGCCTTGGAATTTATCATGGCAGATATGGCTATTATCTCCGCCACGGAGAGAGCAATGTCAGGATCTCCAAGGAGTTTCAGCAGGACGAGGAAGCCTGCAAGGCAATGAGCAAGGAGACAGCAATCTCATTCTTAAAATGAAGAGAGTTAAGAAGCTCAATAATGTCAAGAAATCGAAGAGAGTCATCAATCGTCAAGAATCCTGATGACTCTCTGATATTTCTGTCACTTTCAATGTCCCGTCACTGATTCTGAATCTGATATTGTTTTTACCGAAAAGCATGCCGTAGATTCTGTCAGGATCATCCTGATAGTGAGGTCTGGGATCCTGCTCAAGTGCCTGAATCAAGGGTTTCCTGTCCTGTTCCGGAATCTTCTCCAGAAGTTCCTGAGGAAAATCGACCTCAAGGGTGCTGTACTTCCTTTCATCTGCAAAGCCAGATCTTGCATCCGTGTGGCAGTCAAAATCCCTCAGATATGGCTTGATGTCGTATATGGGAGTCCCGTCCATCAGGTCTGCACCCCGTATCTTCAGAACAGGGCCTTCCTCTGTATGAAGTATCTCCTCAAGCACAACACTTGAAAGACCTAGGGGATTAGGGCGGAAAGGGGACCTTGTTGCAAAGACTCCGGCTCTCTCATTGCCTCCGAGACGCGGAGGTCTGACAGTAGGTCTGAAAGTGCTGTCGTTGTTCTCTTGGTTTTCTGAGAAGCCCCAGATGAGCCAGATATATGAGAATCCCTCCAGCCCTCGTAGGGCATTAGCATCGCGGAACTCCTTCTCAAAGACAATCTCCGAGATGATGTCAGAAAGCCCGCTCTGACGCGGGATTCCGAATTTCTCCTTGAAATTGTTTCTGATATAAGCTATAGGGCGTAGTTCCATGGGTTGATTATAGCATACTATTCAGTTTTCTGCTTTTCTACGGGGCTCGCCTTCGCTTGCAGGGCTCGCTTTTGGCTGCCGGTAGTCCGCATCTACGGGGCTCGCGCCCTACGGCGCCCGCCTTCGTCGAAACGCCGTCGCCCGTGGCGTTTCTCCTCGATTCTCGCCCCGCATTATACCATGAAAATGAAAAAAGCAGGCCTTTCGACCTGCTTTTTCATTTTCGAGATCTACGGGGCTCGAACCCGTGGCCTCCACCGTGACAGGGTGGCGTGATAACCAGCTTCACCAAGATCCCAAATGCACTATGAAATTACAATATCTGCTACCATTTGTCAACCTTGATGGTAAAAAAAACTCAAATTAGTTGGAATCGTGGAAAATGCACATTATAATGGGTTATCAATAAAGGCAGGGGAGCAAAACTATGGAGATCCAGAAACAGATACTGCTGTTCTTCTCAGGAATACACAACGGCTTTCTGAACACTCTTGGTCAGGGGATCACGATGTTCGGAGAGAACTTCCTTCTTATTGCGATCTCAGTGTTCATCTATTGGAATGTGCGCAAGAGGGACGGATTCGTGATTGTGATGTCCCTTCTGAACTCACTGACCTTCATGGGAGTGGCAAAGGCAATAATCAGGTTCCCAAGACCATGGCTCGTGATAGACAACCTTGAGACGGTGCGTCAGAGCACGGCGACCGGATACTCGTTCCCGAGCGGGCACACCACGGGAGCTGCAAGCGCGTATTCATCAATAGCGGTATCGTTCCGTAAGCGATGGCTCTCAATCCTGTGTGCGGTGATGATTCTGCTTGTCGGATTGTCCAGGATGTATCTGTGTGTCCACTGGCCAATGGATGTCGCATGCGGACTTCTGATAGGATGCGGAGTCACGTTCCTGCTGGGTTCAGTGTTCGGAAAGCTCTATGACAACAAGGAACTCTCAATCAGGCTCATGGCAATCCTGGGTGTGCTTTTCACCATTGCTTACCTGGTGACAGCCATCCTGCTTAACGCAGGGAAGATCGAGGCCATGGCATTCGAGGATCTGAGCATCACGTTCGCCACATACGGCGGTCTGGCCATAGGATTCGCCATCGAGAGGAAATTCTGTGACTTCATAATCGAGAACGGCAGGTGGGGCAGGAAAATCCTGCGTTATTTCGCCGGAATGACGATGGTTGTGGTCATAATGTACGGAATCAAGACAATCTTCAATGCAATCGGGTACTACAACATGATCATCAGGGCCTTAAGGTACTTCCTCATCGGTCTCTGGGGCGGAATCTACCCGCTTATCGGCAAGAAGGTGCATCTGTTTGATTGATGCTGGTCAAAGATTGGCATAAGACGGGGTTTTGGTTTATATTGGACTCAGGGGGAAACACACATGACGCTGAAGGACATTCTGAGTGTTTGCAGGGATTCCACAAGAATCAAGATCGCCGATGAGAGGGGCAATGCCCTGACAGCCAACCTTCATAAGAGAGATATCACGTCAGAATACGATGACTGCAAGGTCTTGAACATCTGCACCAGATATCAGGGCAACGGTCATACCGTGCGTTTCTTCATCCTGATCACGATTGAGACAGGGAACAAAGCCGAGTAAGATCATACTGATTGTCAGTAAAAAGAAAACCCTTGTTCTGCATTTCGCAAGACAAGGGTTTTTTAGTGATCCCAGCGCGATTCGAACGCGCGACCCCTTCCTTAGGAGGGAAGTGCTCTATCCAGCTGAGCTATGGAATCAGCGTTGTAAGGATACCTAAACATATAACTTTGGTCAATGAGTTTTATTGCCATAGGTTTACTGCTGTGTTACCATTTGGAGCGTGCAGCCGATAGTCCGGGGTGGTATTGGAGGGAATTTGTCCGTGATGAGCCAGTCAAAGAAAAAAAAGATCTCCATCATTGTTGCATGGGTTTTGTTTCTTGTAGTGCTGAATGCCTGTTTTTTCTCGATGGAATCGTACATATATGACAAAACCGCTAAAGAGGAACTTGTCGAGCAGTCGAATGCCATCAGCAGGCAACTGCCTTCGATTGTTGAAAGTGACTATTATGTCCAGATTGCCTCAGTCAGGGTCGTTGTCGCGAAGCTGAAGTCCCTGGCATTTGCATTGGAGCAATTCGAGAGCATTGAGCAGGCAATGCCTTTTCTGGAGGAGTTCTGGAATATCGCGGAGATGGACAGTCTGGCGATATATGACAGAACAGGACAAAGAGTATTCGGTGATTACGATTCCTACGATTCTGTCATGACTGCGGAAAATGTTCAGGAAATACTGAGAACCGAAGTCTACACGGTGATTGATGAATTAACAGTCTATGACGAGAGCATTTTTGAATCACTTCTTCAGTTGGCTGACACCTCCGTCCGTTCAGACAGTTATCTGTGGGGAGTCGGAGACCGTTGGCTGATATTATGTGATGATTCCATAAACGATGCCCAGAAAAACGTGATGGACTATCTTGCACGTAACCGTCTGATCCGGTCAATCACGGTAGGAGAATCCGGGTTCGTCCTGCTCATAAACGAGAACGATGGTTCAATTATCTGCTGCGACAGACCGGAGCTTGACGGACTTCCTATGAAGGAACTCCATATCAGTTCGGAAGACGACATTGACACGGTCGACAAGCTTATTGAGATGTTCGAGGGTCAAGACGGGCCGGTGAAGATGAAAATAGGCGGATCCGGATACTATTTCTCGAGACTGTCCATAAAAGGTCTGGTGGCGCTTGTGGTCATGCCGACTGCCGAGATAAGGGATGAAGTAAGCAAGGCAACGCTCATTCTCTTAATACTTGTGATAATCATAACCGGTCTAGCCATGCTTTACGCCCTTTTCCATGTAGAAGACAATGATGCTGTGTACGGGACCAAAGGCCGATTCAGATGGAACCGTACCCTTGTGGGAAAGATGTCGATTGTCTCAGTCCTGTCCATAGTGGCGGTTTTCATCGGTGTTGTATATCTTGAGGCTTTGTCAGTTTTTGCGGATACCTTCAGCTATACCCAGTCAAGGGTCACAAAAACGGTACATGGCCTTGAGGAGAACAAAAGAATTCTGGAGGAGCTTCAGAAATGGAGCGATAATGAGACCCTAACCAGAAGCAGAATTGCCGGATGCATCATAAAGCACTCTGATCCTGCAGAGATAGACGGATCCTTCCTGTCTGAACTGGCAGACAGTCTAGGCGTGAGGTACATATTCAGGTTCAACATGGATGGTGAAGTGGTCTGCACCAATTCTCCGTATGACCGTATCAGAATCGGTGAGGACTCTCAGTTCTATACACTTCTTGAAGGAAGGCCTGAGATGGTTGTACCACCGTCATACGATATGTTCCCCGATGAATACCTTCAGGAGGCAGCTGTCTCATGCAGGGATGAGAAAAACGTCAGCGACGGATTTATCATGGTCGCGACATATCCTGACGAGCTTTTGGCTATCAGAGAGAATCTCGGTTTCGAGAGCCTGTTCGATCAGATAGGTCTTTCTGACGGATCATATGTACTTGCCGTCAATGATCCTGATCTCACCATAGAGTATATAGCGAATATGGATGACGGAATTCTGAACCAGAAGATATCATCATTTAGCTACAAAGGAACAAAAGTAACTGATCTGGGTGTCAAGGCGGAAAGGTTGCGCGACAACTACAACGGAAACCTGCTTCTGCTTGAAAACACCTATTTTGCCTCCATCAAGCGTGTTGACGGCACGGATGACATACTCAATGACATCTATTATATGGTGATGAGACCTCAGATGGGTCTTGGACTCAGGAATGTTGCTCCTGCCTTGCTGGCCATGAGCCTGACCTTGCTGCTTATGTTGGCACTTGTGTTCATCTCGGGCTTTGGAAAAGAAGCTTCCTGCAATGTGGAGGATTCCTCAGTGCAGGCCTCCGTAGATGGCAATGCCGAATCCGCCGAAGAGCAGGCTGAGGACAAGCTCGCCATGCTTGGGAGGTTGATTCACAAGGAAAAACCGTATTTCGAGGATCGCTGGCCGCGGGACAGCAAGAAATGGCGGGACAAGACCCCGGCAGAGAAGTTCTCGTCAACTGCAAATTACGTGGTGCTGGTTGCGTTGTTGTTCATTTTCTTTGATGCGAAGT
>JAFZUN010000060.1 GCA_017618315.1 Spirochaetales bacterium | reverse complement strand
TTGAGGGCTTTGAGCATGAGGTTCTGACGAGAAGGACCGTCTTCGAGAAGGGCGCCCTGGTGTACGAGATCACATACAATGGCAATGTGATAAAAGTCTCAAATAATCTACGTGATTACAGCTACACGATAGAGATTCTGTAGAGATTTGGTGAAGACACTCGGAAACGGCTGTTTGTAACATTTTGTCTGTGTTATTGTTTTTTTCTGTGGTTTTAAAGAACCAATATATTCAAATAGGAGTAAACAAATGAAGAAATTCTTTATTATCATGCTGGCTCTTGTCCTGCTCTTCGCAGCAGTCTCATGTAACAATGAGCCGGAGAAGAACCCTACAATCCCGCCTGCACCAGGTGAGATTCCCGCAGAGCCGAACAGTGACACCGAGATCAAGTCAATAGGAGATCCGGAGAAGGCTGCTCTCTCAAAGATGTACACTAAGCTCATGCAGGTTTTCACTGAACTGAAGGGCGGAGATAGCCCAAAAGACATCAGCAGAGATCCTTCTCCAGTAGCTGGTCCGGCTTTTGAGGCAAGCGGAAAGATAACTCTTTCCACCGCAAGTGGACTCTCAGCGACAGTCACAGCCGACGAGAATGGTGTTTTCTTTTTGGCAGATACAACCGAGCTCTATGCCTTGATTGATGTGATTACAGGAGAGGGTGGTATTATCCTCAGAGAGGAAGGAGAAGAGGAAACTATTCTCACTATTAAAGAAGGTGAGGAAGATTATGAGATTTATGTGAATGACTCTAAAGAGCCTTTGGATGATGAGAGTGATGAATATGAGGCTCTCATGGAAAGACTCATGGCTGCGGCAATGGAACTGCTCGACGGTCTTTCGGAATCCAAAATCACAATCGAAGATGTGGTTGTCTCTTATGAGGGACTCAAGGTCAGCGTAAGCGGAGAGGCTTCACTGGATGTCGAGCTCAATGAAGACTATGATTTTGAGGATGAGTCTCCGCTGTCATTGATCAAAGAGGGAAAGTTCGCCATTAAGAGTCTCTCAATAACGGCTGAGTATGAGGGCGCTTCTTGTGAATTCCGCATTGAGGATCTTTCAGTGTCCATCAAAGATATTGTTCTTGATGAGGACGGAGACCTCGAAGCCTGCAAAGTGGAACTCAGCATCAAGGGTATCAAACTCTCAGTCGGTTATAAAGATGAGGTGACTAACATTGCAATTGTCTTTGAGGCAATGAACACCAGCTTTACTGTTGGCTTAGACTTCTCAAAGGAAAACGGTATTGCCGTTGTTGGACAGACGGATATAGGATTTGGTCTTCTGGTGGATGAGGATTCTATCGGACTTGTCGTTGGTGTCGGAGTAGACACAACCAAGCAGACAACTGATCCGATGGGTGCGTTTGAAATCACACCTAAGGCTGTTGTCATCAACGGTTATTACTACAATCCTGATGAGTTCCTTGCTTTAATCATGGATATGTCAGGTCCATCGTCCTTAAGCGATGAGCCTGCCCTATATTAAAGTCTGATTGACAGCAATCTGTTTTCAGATGATATAATAACTACAGAGGCACTGCCGTTAGACGGCTGACCTCAAACTAACTGAACGTGAAGCCGCTCAGACTTGTCGGAGTCTTGGGCGGCTCATTTTTTATTCAGACATTGAAGCGGAAGAACATCACATCGCCATCCTGGACAATGTAGTCCTTGCCTTCGACCCTGAGCTTTCCTGCTTCCTTGACCTTGGCCTCGCTGCCATATTTAAAGAGGTCCTCGCAACTGTAGACCTCGGCCTTAATGAAGCCTTTCTCAAAGTCCGTATGGATGACGCCTGCTGCCTGTGGAGCTTTTGAGCCTGCCTTGAATGTCCAGGCACGGTCCTCATCAGGTCCTGCGGTGAAGAAGGTCCTGAGACCCAGTGTGGCATAGGCCTCACGGATAAGAACGTTCATGCCGCTCTCCTCAAGACCTGCAGCCTCTAGGAACTCGGCTCTCTCCTCCGGGGTATCCAGTGAGGCAATCTCGGCCTCTGTCTTTCCGCAGATCACCACTACAGATGAGCCGCGCTTATCTGCGATCTCACGCACGGTCTTCACATACTCGTTGTCCGTGCCGATTGATGCCTCATCGATGTTACAGACATAAATGACTGGCTTCATGGTGATCAGATGCAGGTCCCTGACAAGCTCGCGCTCTTCAGGATCTGTAATGATTGTCCTTGCTCCCTGACCGTCACTAAGGCCCTTGAGAAGCTTCTCGTAGATCGGAATCAGGGCAAGAAGGTCCTTGGAGTGGTTGACCTTGGCAAGCTTAGAGTCTTTCTGATAGCGTCTGTCCACTGTCTCGTAGTCTGCAAGGGCAAGCTCTATGTCAATGGTCTCGATGTCACCTGCAGGGTCAATCTTGTTGTTCACGTGTATGATGTCCGGATCATCAAAACAACGCACGACGTGTGCTATGACTCCGACCTCACGGATGTTGGCAAGGAATTTGTTTCCCAGTCCTTCTCCCTTTGACGCACCTGCGACAAGACCTGCAATGTCCACGAACTCGGTGACTGCGGGAACGACCTTAGCAGGAGGGATCAGGCTGACAATCTTGTCAAGCCTTGGATCCGGTACATTAACTATACCCACATTAGGCTCAATGGTGCAGAAAGGATAGTTTGCAGCTTCGGCAGGTGCACTTGTCAGCGCAGAGAAGATAGTTGATTTTCCCACGTTGGGCAGTCCGACAATTCCGCAGTTAAGTCCCATAAGAGCCTCCAGACATACAATTAAGATGCATTTGGAATACTATCATATTTTCCACAGGTGCTCCATATGATATCATTCAGATATGGCATTCAACAGTCATGCTGATATAACAAAGCCACAGGATATCTTCTCCAAGGTCACTGCCATGCTGGTTGTGACTTCAGATCAGGCAACCTCACGTACAGCAGCGCAGAGAAACAGGGATGAGCTTGAGTCATTGTGCTCCACGCTCGGAATAAAATGTGCCGCTTGGGACTACTTCAACGTCAGGTCCTTCAACAGCGCCACATATATAGGAAGCGGACAGGTCCAGCGCCTGGCATGGATAGCACAGGAGAACCAGTGCAACCTTGTGGTATTCAACAACAGCATCAGCCCCAGGATTCAGAGGAATCTGGAGGAGATTCTTGGTATTGCTGTGGTGGACAGACAGGAGATAATACTGCAGATCTTTGCTGACAGGGCAACAACCAAGGAGGCAAGGTTACAGGTGGAGCTTGCCCAGCTCCAGTACTCGCTTCCAAGGCTCAAGCGCAAGTGGGCGGATCTGTCACAGCAGCGCGGTGGAGTCAAGGGTGCCAAGGGAAGCGGAGAGAAACAGCTTGAGCTTGACAGACGTCAGGCCCAGACAAGGATAGTCAGGCTAAAGCGTGAGATTGCGGAGATAGAACGTAGCCGCGATGTCCAGAGACGCAACAGAACTTCAGGAAAAATAGCAAACATTGCAATAGTAGGCTATACAAACAGCGGAAAATCAACTCTCCTGAACAAAATCTCTGACTCCAATGTCCTGTCTCAGGACATGCTTTTCGCCACACTTGACCCCACAACAAGAAGAGTCAGGCTTCCCGACGGGAACTTCGCTCTTTTCACCGATACTGTAGGTTTTGTCAGTGACCTTCCGCATGAGCTTGTGGAGGCATTCAAGTCCACTCTTGATGAAGCTGTACTTGCGGATATTCTTCTGATTGTCCTTGATGCCTCAAGGGAGGATTTCATCTCATGTTGGGAAACGACACGTGATGTTCTTCAGCAGCTTGGTGCATTTGAGAAACCTCGGCTTGTCCTTCTGAACAAGATGGACAAGGTCACGGAGGAGTCCTTGTTCGCGATCAACACATTCTCCATGTCCGGAGAGCACTGCATGAAGGTGTCGGTGACACAGGACAGCATGGAGGGTGTTCTTAATGAGATAGCAGGAATGCTTAAGGAGACAGGCTTATGAGAAAAGCAATAATTGCCACGTTCCTTTCACTTCTGATGCTTGTTCTTCTTGCATCATGCCAGACAACTATAAAAGAGAATGCTGAAGAGGCTCCTGAGCCATCAGTGATATAACCTGAGCCGTCTCCCGCTCCTGTCCCGGAGCCTGAGCCACAGCCTGCACCTGAGCCAACTCCTGTTCCGGAACCGCAGCCTGAACCGACTCCTGAGCCAACCCCGGAGCCTGAGCCGGAGCCAGAACCGGCGCCTGCGCCTGCATGGGCAATAGGGGAGATTGGTCCTGATGGTGGGCTTGTGTTTGAATGGGACGGCCTTTTTCTTGAGACCGCAGAGCCTGTCTATGAAGCAGGTTCCTATGATGAGGCCAAGGAAAGTATCGAAGAGCCGTACAGACTCCCCACATTGGAAGAGCTGAAGGCTCTTTTCACAGAGCTTGTAGAACCAGGCCTTCTGGACATTGACTGGACATACTATTGGAGCAGCACGGAGGTTGACGAGAATTCTGTTATGATCCTGAACTTTGACACTGGATTCGAGGGAAAGTTCTACAGGGACATGGACTTTGTCAGCGTGATTCCAGTCAAGGAAATCTGAGAGTCAGCGGTTTTCCTCAATCTTACCTGCAAGCTGTCCGCAAGCTCCGCGGATTGAACGTCCGCGGCTGATGCGGATGGTGTACTCCACACTGCGCTGCGTGAGTGCGCCGGTGAACTTTCTGATCTCCTGATCTGACGGAGTCTCAAAAGGAAGCTCGGGACACGGGTTGAACGGAATGAGATTAACAATGACCTCAAGGCCCCTGCAGAAACGGGCAAGTTTGTCCGCATCCTGATCCGAGATGTTCTTGTCATGGATCATGCAGTATTCGAAAGTGAACCTTCTTCCGCTGACTTTCTGAAAGCGTTCAAGGGCTTCCCTGAGGACCTTCAGGGGAAACGCACGGTTAACCGGCATCAGCTCCGAACGCACTGCATCATCAGCAGTGACCAGGGAGACAGCAAGCTTTACGGGCACCTTGCGCCTTGCAAGCTCATTGATTCCGGGTACAAGACCGCATGTGGAGATTGTGATACGCCTGTGGCTCAGATTAAGGCCTTCCGGATCATGCAGAAATGATATGGCGCTGACCACATTGTCCAGGTTGGCAAGTGGCTCGCCCATGCCCATGAACACCACGTGGCTGATCTTTCCCGGTGCCACATGCTGCAGGTGCATGAACTGCTCGACAATCTCATAATCCTCAAGGTTCCTCTTGAGTTTCAGCGTGCCGGTCCTGCAGAACCTGCAACCCATGGCGCAGCCTGCCTGGCTGGACACACATGCCGTAAGCTCACCTTCCTTGTCTGTCAGCAGAACACATTCAATGATGTTGCCGTCATAAAGCTCCAGCGCAAGCTTTGCAGCTCCGTCAGGATCGCTCTGGCTTGTAAGGATCTTGCTGGAGAACAATGATGGATGCTCCTCTGTAAGCCTCTGTCTGAGGGCTTTGGGAAGGTTTGTCATCTCGTCAAAGCTTTTGGCACCCCGCGTGAGCCATTGATAGACCTGCTTGCCCTGGAATGGTTTCTCCAGTTCAAGCAGTTCTGTGATTTCTGAGCTCTTTTTTGCAAATAGGGAGAATGCACCGCCAGCCATGGTATGCTCCTCAGGCGAACATGCTTATGATGGCACAAATCACGCCGGTGATTCCCTCACCACCAAGCAATCCGCTTGAAATCAGGTTCATTGTGTCATCTGAAGCCTTTGTTATTCTCTTTACCAGTGCGGAGATCAGGTATCCGACTCCTACAACCATGGAGATATAAGACGGAAGATAAATACCAAGACCTATGGCAGATGCCGGCACGTTGAGCAGGAACAATACAAGTCCGATTGCGATTCCGATGTAGAAGACAGGTGATGAGCCCAGCCCGCTTGCCATGGATGCCACAGCACTTGCCTGCGGGGCGGGAAGCTCTGCAGTTCCGAAACCGCCGAAGCTCTTGTGCATGACAAAGAGCACTGTCACCGAGATCACTGCTCCAAGAACGCCTCCGATACCTTCGGCAAGAATCTGCTGTTTGGGGTCTGTCTTGAGCATGTGACCGCTCTTGAGGTCGTTCATGACATCACCGGAAAGACCGCATGCCACAGACACAAGGCCGGCAGCCAGGAACAGGATCAGAAGCGACGGGTTCCAGATAACCTGGATTAGCAGCAGAACCAGGATTCCGAATACCTCCATCGGGTTAATGCCGCTCATTCCTGTGATCATTCCGCTGAGAAGACATGTGAGGCAGACGCCTATTACGGCGAGAACCGCCTGAAGGAAGCTCATCTGGGTGAGGATTCCCATCATTGCGGCAGAGAACAAAAGGATTATCGCGATCAGGATTATGTTTCTCTTCGGTATGTTCAGTGCTTTTTTCTTGTTCTTCTTCCTGATTATGCCTGCAATTGCCTTCACGAACACCGCAAGTCCGGTTCCTATGAGAAGACCAAGACCAAGGTTCTGCCTGAACATGTCAGCGGCTCCAAGGTCTTGGAACCAGCCTGCCACGATTCCTATTGGAGTGATGACCAGAAATCCCAGAATAGCACCACCGAGCCATAGGAGGGCAAAGAGCTTTCCGATCATTGCTCCTATGGCCAGTGCCATGGGGCTGACATAGATTGAGATAGGTGCTACAAAGCTGCTGCCCGGATAAAGGGTCGCAACTGCCGGAATCCATCCGAAGAAGTCCCTGAAGAATGTGAACACTGCACTTGCGCCCATGGACACAAACAGCTTAACTGACTCCTTGCCGTGCTTCAGGCCCGTCACCAGCGTGTTGTATGCGGCGTTTCCGATGGGAAAATCAAGCTTCTGCTCCTCAATCAGATTCTTGCGGTAGACTGCTGAAAGCATTGTTCCGAGTATTGCGCCGCAGATTGCCATGACCAAGATGGACATGAACGGGACATCAGCATCCGGATTGATGATCCAGAGACCCGGAATTGTGAATGCCAGTCCTCCGGCGACCATGGCTCCAGCGCTCATAAGTGTATGTGTTACATTAATCTCCTGAAGGGTGCTGTTCTTTACCCTTCCTAGCACGGACATTGAGAGAACCGTGACAAAAACAGTCGGCCATGGCAATGCACCCATCCTGAGGGCGACATACATGGAGCTGACAGTGATGATGACCAGA
The DNA here is from genome assembly GCA_017618315.1 of Spirochaetales bacterium. Lineage (GTDB taxonomy): Bacteria > Spirochaetota > Spirochaetia > Sphaerochaetales > Sphaerochaetaceae > UBA9732. The sequence continues at coordinate 1,181 of JAFZUN010000060.1, read as the reverse complement.
CCGAGTATTCCGGTCAGGGCACCGCGTATGGTCAGCTGCCTGTTCTGAACTTCATCCATATTATACTAATCTCCAATCATGTGGATGATACACAAAAAAGGAAGTCTTGCATACTTTGCAGTAGGTTTTATTCGTGATATCATTTTAGACGGTATTAATACTTAATTGCCCGGAGGCGGGCTTGGAGGATTCAAAGATGAAGAAAGCTCTTATCGTTTTGGCTCTTATCGTTCTTGTGGTTGTCCCTGTAATGGCCAAGAAGGGTGCAACAGCAATCGGAGGTGAGGCTGGATATCCGGCAACAGGTGTCACATTCAGATTTGACATGAATGACAAGCTTAACGGATTTGCAACAGCAGGTTTCTGGTACTATGGCGGTATTGAGGCTCTTGTTGGTGCAGAGTACAAGGTTGCTCAGTTCAAGATCGGTGATGAGGATTTCTATGTATGTGTCGGTGGTGAGGCTGGTGCAATGATCGCCTTCAACAAGGATGTCAAGGCTAAGGTCGTTGCCGCTGCAGAAGGTTCACTCAACTGGGACTTCTCAATCAACAACAAATCAGACTTCACTGTTTATCTCAGACTGGGTCCGGGAGTCGGATTCACATTCACTGATGACGGAGTCAAGATCGGTCCTGATTTCATCGGAGCCCTCGGACTTGTCTATTACTTCTGATAGCAAACGTTTTAGATTTATTTAGACTGCCGCAACTTCGTGGCAGTCATTTTTTTGACGGAATCCTTTATAATGAGAACACTCCTTGGGAGACGATTCTTCTGAAGCCTAATAACGTGTACACGTAATCGTTAAGAATAAGGGGAAAAGAGAACGCAGTTCCTTCTGTATACTCTTTGTTCATGTTAGATTCTCCCTTCTTTTGGGCGTAAATCTATATCTATTAATTCCAAAGGTCAAGTTGTAGGGCAGACGCCAGAAATCTAAAAAACTTAATATTTATGTAGTTATTTTTAGTTTGGCGTGTTATAATTGGATTATGGCAGAATCAGATGTTAAGTCCTTATCTGAAAGCATTTATTCTCAAGAAGACATCCGTAATAGAATCTATACCATCAGAGGTGTGCAGGTGATGTTGGATTCTGACTTGGCAGCTATTTACGGTTATAGTACGACGGCTTTTAATCAGCAAGTGAAAAACAATGCGGCCAAATTCGAGGGTGAT
>JAFZUN010000059.1 GCA_017618315.1 Spirochaetales bacterium | reverse complement strand
GTCATAATCTCCAGATGCCCCTGTGCACTTCTGAAAACCGTGAAGCACCCTGGTCCGATCAGCGTTAATGATGCAAAGTGCATCGGCTGCAAGGCCTGCATGAGGATCGGATGCCCGGCAATCAGCATAGTGGGAAAGAAAGCCGTCATTGACCAGACTCAGTGCGTTGGCTGCAACGTCTGCGCACAGCTCTGCAGGCAGAATGCCATTGGAAAGGAGGCCTGAAATGACAAAGAACATCATGATTGTCGGAGTCGGCGGACAGGGAACACTGCTTGCCAGCAAGCTTCTTGGAAAGCTCTTTCTTGAGAAAGGCTTTGACGTAAAGGTATCCGAGGTCCACGGCATGAGCCAGAGAGGCGGAAGTGTAGTCACTTATGTGCGTTATGGTGAAAAGGTTCACTCCCCTGTCATCGACAAAGGTCAGGCGGACGTGATCATCTCATTCGAGATTCTTGAGGCCGCAAGATATGTGGACTTTCTTAAGAAAGGCGGAACACTTATCACCAACACCCAGCAGATCAACCCCATGCCGGTAATCACCGGAGCAGCCGCATACCCTGCGGATCTTGAGAAAAAACTCGGCGACCTTGACATCAACCTCGAGTGCTTCGATGCCCTGTCAGTGGCACGTCAGGCCGGCTCCCAGAAGGCGGTGAATCTCGCGCTTCTGGGAAAACTCTCAAAGCACTTTGACTTCTCAGAGAAGCAGTGGCTTGATACAATAGAGACAAGTGTCCCGGCAAAGTTCGTCGAGATGAACAAGAAGGCATTCTTACTTGGCCGCAACGCATAAAACAGAACGGAGATCAGCTTATGAAAGAGATGAGCAGGAGAAACCAGTACTTCACCGAGTCAGTCATCAGAAGGATGACAAGGATCGCAATCGCAAACAACGCAATCAACCTTGCGCAGGGTTTCCCGGATTTTGATCCTCCCAAGGCCATGACAGACAGACTCAAGGAAGTCTGTGACACCGGCCCTCACCAGTATCCCATCACCATGGGAGCCCCGAATTTCAGGCAGGCACTCTCCAGAAAGTGCGGTCACTTCATGGGAATCACCCCGGATCCCGAGACTGAGATGGTCGTGACAATCGGCTCAACCGAGGCAATGGTAGACACCCTCTTTGCCCTGACAAACCCAGGCGACAAGATAGTCATGTTCTCACCTTACTTTGAGAACTACCATGCCCAGGCAATCATGGCAGACTGCGAGCCTGTCTATGTCCCGCTTGTCCCGCCGGAGTTCAACTTTGACCCGCAGGTGCTTGAGGATGCCATGAAACAGCCCAAAGTCAAGGCAATTCTGATCTGCAACCCTTCAAACCCCAGCGGAAAAGTCTTCACCAAAGCTGAGCTCACATTCATCGCCGACCTCTGCAAGAAGTATGATGTCTATGCTGTTATGGACGAAGTCTATGAGCATATCGTCTATGACGGCAACGTCCACACATACATGGCAACTCTCCCCGGAATGTGGGAGCGCACCGTAAGCTGCTCAAGCCTCTCCAAGACCTATTCGGTCACCGGCTGGAGACTTGGTTATGCACTGGCTCCGGAGCCCATCATGCAGAGAATAAAGCAGTATCATGACTTCAACGCGGTCGGATCAGCATCCCCGCTGATGGAGGCAGCAATAGTAGGACTCGAGTTCCCTGACAGTTACTATCAGGAGTTCGGCGCCCACTATGCCCACATGAAGAAGATCTTCACCGAAGGCCTTCGCAATATCGGAATTCCTTTCACGGATCCTCAGGGCACATACTTTGTCCTTGCGAACATCGGACCATACCTCAAGAAAGGCCAGACCGATGTCCAGTTCTGTGAGGAGATGGCTGCAAAAGTCGGAGTTGCTGCTGTACCTGGGACATCATTCTTCAAGGAGGATGTGCAGAACATCATCCGCCTGCACTTTGCCAAGAAGGACGAGACCCTCTACGAGGCCCTGAACCGTCTGGCAGACATCAAGAAGAAGATGAGCTGAGGATAAATCAATTCATCAGAATCTCTGACAACGGGCGCTTGGGCACATAGTGTATGTTACCCTCTGCGTTG
>JAFZUN010000008.1 GCA_017618315.1 Spirochaetales bacterium | reverse complement strand
GTCACATCATTATTATTTCTCCTTTCAGTTTGCATGTTGGTTTTCGCGGCATCGGCGGCTAAAAGCCCTGCCAACCTTGATGCTGTTGACCTCAACGGAAACAAGGTCACCGCCGAGGTCTTCAAGGACTATGATGTGACAATGATAAACATCTTCACCACATGGTGCGGTTATTGCATAAATGAGATGCCTGACCTGAATAAGCTGTATGAACAGCTGCCCAAGAACGCGAACCTTATTGCCATTTGCGCGGACGCCTATGATGCACCGGATGACCTTGCGGCGATAATGGAGTACTTCAAGCTCAAATTCCCTGTGCTGAAGATGACTAAAGCCCAGGTTAACCAGATTTATGGCGTTCTGGGATATCCCACAACCATATTCGTGGATAAGGACGGGAACCTCCTGAAGGCTATCACCGGAGCTCCAAAGAATGCGCTTCAGGGCTATGGCGATGTCATCAGTTCCCTTCTGGGGTCAAAATGAAGACAAAAACCAGAAATGCTCTGAGGATTGCCATGATCATAGTGGCAGTCTCATTCATCATCCTCGGAATTTTCCGCCATGAAGCCACCATTGTCCTGAACAAGGCCAAGGCAATCTGCTTCGCATGCATAGGGCTGGACTGATATGGCAGAAGATAAGACAAGAAAACATGAGAGAAAGCGCAATCTCATCCAGCTTGCTGCAGCGGCATTCTTCAACGGCTATGCCGCAGGCTTTGTGAAAGGTGAGATCTTCACGGGGAAGACAAAGATTCTCTGTGTTCCGGTCCTGAACTGCTATTCCTGTCCCGGTGCATTGGGATCATGCCCCATAGGGTCGCTTCAGGCGGTCATCAGCAGCCGCAAGCACAGGATAAGCTTCTACGTTCTGGGACTGATAATGCTATTCGGCATTGTACTTGGAAGACTTGTCTGCGGATTTCTCTGTCCGTTCGGACTGCTGCAAGACCTTTTGCACAAGATACCATTGAAAAAGATCAAGGTTAATGAGAAGGCCGACAGAGTCATGAGGTACTTGAAGTATGTGGTTCTTGCAGTGCTTGTTATTCTTCTTCCAATGCTGATTCGCAACCCTTTGGATATGGGTGAGACCTGGTTCTGCAAATACATCTGTCCTGCAGGAACGGTGGCCGGGATATCGCTGATTCTCTCAAATCCAGTGCTCAGGGACATGATCGGGTTCCTGTTCAGCTGGAAGATGTGCCTGCTTCTGATAATACTTGTGTCCTCCACACTGATTCACAGGCCCTTCTGCAGATACCTTTGCCCCCTTGGGGCGCTCTACGGGCTGTTCTCACGCTTCAGCCTGTATCAGATGCATCTGGACAAGTCAAAGTGCATAGGGTGCCATAAGTGTGAGGAGGTCTGCCCCATGGCTGTCAGGTGCACTCTGGACATCAACACTGCTGAATGTATCAGATGCGGCAAATGCAAGGCTGCCTGCCCTGTGCATGCCATTGATTCAACATTCGGTTTTGATATAAAAAACAAGCTGGAGAAAGCTGATGGAACAGATATTAAAGGAAATTGATCTTCAGGACTGTCCCCTCTGCAGGGGAACAGGAGCCCTTGAGGAAGAGGGCGGCTGGTGCTTTTACGTGTCCTGTCTGGATTGTGGTGCACACACTGCAGAGATTCCGTATAAGGCCATTGAGGGAAGACTTCCGGCTGCAAAAAACGCCGCGCACCTCTGGAACATAGGCAAGGTGCTGAGGCCGGATCCGGGTGAGTGATCATGAGAGAAGTGAGAATCACAGTTATGAGAAGGACTGTCTATGAGGATCTCATGCAGGAGTATGAGAATCCCATAGAGCATGCCTGTGACATGGAGATAGGTCAGACATTTATTTCCAAGAACGGCAGATGTCCTGATGGAATGTGCGAGAGCGCCTGGTCTGTGATGGAGCCTTTTGTGCTGGAACTTGCAAATGGTGGCGGAAACTTCTACAATGGATGGATGAGGAATAAGAATTCGGCCATGATATCGTGTAATGACGGTTTCAGGCCGGTGAGCTTTTACATTGAAGCTGGGGAATAATGTGAGAGCCCAGAACGGAGAGGGTTAAAATGACAAGTTTTTACACTGGAACGATACTCATGGCTGTACTGGCCTGCGTTCTCATGTGTGTTGTTATCGGAATCAGTCCCATTCTTCCACCTTTGAAGAAGAAGCAGTTCGCAAAGGGATTCATCATTGTCATAATCGGTGCTGTCTTCGAATGGGGTGCTGCATATCTTGAGCATTCAAACAGCATTGTGTGGGTCCATATAATTGTCAAGGCCGTTGAGATGTGTGCTGCGCCGCTTGTACCGCTTGCACTCATGCCTGCTATTTCTGATGACCGACGGCTTCTTGGCGTTATGCTTGGCGGCGTAATCTTAAATACGGTGATGATCACGCTGTCCTCGGTGTTCGGTTTTATCTTCTACATTGATGCAGCGAACGTCTACCACCACGGGAACCTGTATTTCATCTACATATTCGATTACATGTTCCAAGGGGTCTGCCTGCTTGTGGGTACCATCCGTCTTCAGCGGAAATATCAGGGACGTAACTCATGGGCACTGTATCTGATTCTTGTCTACATGATCCTCGGCATAGCGCTCCACAATATTGATAAGACAATTCATGTGGACTACATGGTCCTTGCAATCACTCTGATCTTTTTCTATATCACGTACGTCGAGATGGTCCAGAGCACCGACAGTCTCACCATGCTTCTGAACCGCCACAGCTATGACAGCATGCTCTCCCAGCTGAGTGAGAGAAGCCTGTTGATCAGCGTGGACGTCGATTACTTCAAGCAGTGCAACGACAGTTTCGGACACCTGTTCGGTGACGATGTCCTGAGGACAGTGGCCAAAATCCTCAAGGAGAATGTTCCGAGATCAAGCCGCGTGTACAGAACCGGAGGAGACGAGTTCTGCGTAATCATTCCGGGAATCCCTTGTGATCCTGAGCAGATCATCGAGAAGATCCATTCAGGTATGGAAGATGCCCGCCTGACTATCAGCAACCTTCCGTTTGTCTCGACAGGTTATGCCCCGTACAGCCCGGGAGAGGCCAGCATAATTGACACCATAGAGAATGCCGATGCCATGATGTACAAGTTCAAGAACCTGAGAAAGAAGCTCCTGGAGGAGGGAAAGGATCTCAGTTACTCTGACATTCACAAGATCCTTGTATCAACGCATCTGAAGGATAGTACAATCACTTCTTCTTCCGGAACGGAAAAAGAATCTTAAGAAAGATCTCATTCTCACGTGAACGTTTCTCAATGTTGGATGACAGAGCCCTGAATGTGGTGAGCACAAAGCCTGCGATGGCAATGAAGACCAGGAAGTGGCAGTCGGGGATGAAGGCAAGAAACAGTAGGGCAAAGTTGACGATGTAGAGGAACATTTCAAGCTCGTCATCTCCATAGCGTTTTGAGAACCAGTTCTTGATGCGCTTCTTAAGACCCATACGGCACATTGTAGCCATTAAGCCTGACAATGTACACATGAATCTTGCGCCATTATGTTCAATCGGATATAATGGGAATCCGGAGGGAGTCAATGTCCGCAAAAGCCAGATTCAAGGTCATGCTGCTAGGTTTTGCAATGCTGTTTGTGGCCATTGTGGCATTGGGAATAGGCAGATACTGGCTCAGTCCGTTAGAGATAATCAAGGTCCTGATCCAGCAGATTTCAGGCCATAATCTGGGCATGGACAGAAATGCCGTGGCCGTTGTCATGCACATCAGGCTTCCAAGGATTCTTGCTTCGCTTCTCCTTGGTGCCGGTCTTGCACTGAGCGGCCAGACCTTTCAGATGATTTTCCGCAACCCGCTTGTCTCTCCTGATGTTCTTGGCACAAGTACGGCAGCAGGTTTCGGGGCATCACTCTCACTTCTTCTGGGGCTGCCGTCTCTTCTTGTCAGCGTCAATGCCTTTGTTGCAGGAATTGCCGCCCTGATTCTGATCTATGCCATTGCATCCCGCACCAAGAGGGAACAGACATTAGGGCTGATACTGGTGGGAATGGTGGTCTCATCCCTGTTCTCTGCTGCCACAAGCTTTGTCAAACTCATCGCTGATCCTAACAACGTTCTTCCTGCCATCACGTACTTCCTGATGGGAACCCTGTCGGGCACAAGCCTGGAGTCATTGGGCATAATTATCATTCCTGTGGGATTGTCAATTGCAGTCCTTCTTCTGCTGTCCTGGAAGATCAACCTGCTGTCTCTGTCGGAGGATGAGGCAAGATCCATAGGCGTGAACACAAGGCTCATAAGGGCAATTGCAATAACATGCGCAACTATCATTACGGC
>JAFZUN010000058.1 GCA_017618315.1 Spirochaetales bacterium | reverse complement strand
ACATAAGATATGTCCGTATCGGAGACAGGAACGGGGAAACCGATGTCCTGATAGGAGAGGGTACTCTTCCTGTTGATGATTTTCTGAGGGCTCTCAGGTCCCTGAACTACGAGGGTTTCTTCACTGTAGACTGGAACGATGAGGTCACTGACGCTGATATTGTTCTGACACACTTTGAGAACTACATCTCCAGGATTTCAGGTGACAGCGCCAGAGTCCAGACCCTGTATGAGAACCGCTCAAGGACCGGCACCTTCCCGTGGAAGAAGTATGAGGTAATTGATGCCACATTCGGCGATGTTCTGGACACAATGGCCGAGACTTATCCTGACCAGTACGCATTCAAGTACACGACACTAGATTATACAAGGACTTACAGGGAGTTCAGACGTGATGTTGACCGTGTTGCAGCGGCCTTCATAAGTCTTGGAGTGAAGCCGGGCTACCATGTGGCTGTCTGGGCCACAAACATCCCTGCGTGGTTTCTTACATTCTGGGCTGCAACCAAGATCGGAGCTGTGCTTGTGACTGTCAACATAGCCTACAAGATCCATGAGGCAGAGTACCTTCTCAGACAGAGTGACACTCATACGCTTGTGATGATTGAGAGCGTAAAGGAGTCCAACTACAAGCAGATAATCCAGGAACTCTGTCCCGAGCTTGCCACTCATAAGAAGGGTGATCCGCTCTTTGCCAAGAAGCTTCCGTTCCTGCGCAATGTCATTACTGTGGGCTTTGACATGGACGGGGCACTGAACTGGGACCAGATGCTTGAGAGAGCAGACGATATCCCAATGGAAGAGGTCAGAAGGCGCGCTAGCCTCGTACGTCCTGATGATGTTTGCAACATGCAGTACACCTCAGGAACAACAGGCTTCCCAAAGGGCGTCATGCTTACTCACCGCAACATCATCAACAACGGCAAAACAATCGGTGACCGCATGGACATCTCAACTGCTGACAGAATGATGATACAGGTTCCGATGTTCCACTGCTTCGGCATGGTCCTCTCAATGACCAACCTCATGACCCACGGCGGAACAATCTGTCCCATGCCGTACTTCTCGCCCAAGTCTTCTCTTGCCTGCATCAATCAGGAAAAGATAACCTGTTTTAACGGTGTACCTACAATGTTTATAGCTATGTTCAATCATGAGGACTTCGTTAAGACTGATTTCTCCTATATGAGAACAGGCATAATGGCAGGCTCCAACTGCCCGCCGGATCTGATGAGAAGAGCTGCCGTTGAGATGAACATGAAGGAGATTCTCTCCGTCTACGGTCAGACTGAGAGCTCGCCCGGATGCACCATGGGAGAGGTCAACGAGGACATCGACCACAGGGTTGAGACAGTCGGTTCCGCGTTCCCCGGTGTTGAGTGCAAGATAATTGATCCGGAAACAGGAAAGGACCTGCCGGACGGACAGAACGGAGAGTTCGTCGCACGCGGCTTCAATATAATGAAAGGCTACTACAAGATGCCTGAGGCAACCGCCAAGACAATTGATGCGGATGGCTGGCTCCATACCGGCGATATCTGCTGCAGAACTCCAGACGGTTACTACAAGGTCACAGGAAGACTCAAGGACATGATTATCCGCGGAGGTGAGAACATCTACCCCAGAGAGATCGAGGAGTTCTATCTGACCAATCCCAAGGTAAGGGATGTTCAGGTCGTGGGTGTGCGTGATAAGGTCTACGGCGAGGAGGCCTGCGCTTGGGTCGTGCTCCATGAGGGACAGACTGCTGACGAGACAGAGATGAAGGACTACGGCTACAAGTCCATGGCAAGACATAAAGTTCCCAGATATTTTGTCTTTGTGGACAATTTCCCGATGAACGCTGCAGGAAAGATCCTGAAATACAAGATGAAAGAGGAATCTGAAAAGAGCCTCGGACTAATCTGAGCATGTCATAAATAATTCTTGCATTATACTCTATGAGTTTATTAAAATGTTGATGACATTTTTGTAATACGAGAGGGGAATAATGAGAAAAGTCTTAGTTCTGTTACTTGCATTATTATTGCTTATGGTTGTTTCCTGTGATTCGGAAGAGGGTATTGTTGATATTCCGTCAGCTCAGCAGGCTGAAGCCGAAGCGGCTATAAATCAAATTGGAAATCCTGTTTCAGTCGTTCATTTGAGCAGGTCTTCCCTAATTGGTTCAAAGGCCATTGAAGAATCCACATTATCCTTTGGCGAAGATGAAGCTGAAGTTGAATCTCTTTATTATCTTGCCAGTTTTTCTTCACTGAAGGATTCTTTGAAAAATCATATCGGAACAATTGAGAAGTCACTTCTTTCGAAGCCAGCGAATCTTTCTATTCAGAATGGAGCAGGGGATTACAAATTTCTTCTGCGATTCTGCTATTTCGAAGGATCATCGAATCCGGCATTCAGGGAATTGTATTATGTCGACCCTGAAAGTGATCTGTCAGGAGACACACTGACAGTCTGCAAGATCTCATTCTCTCCGGATTTCAGATATGATATCGAAAACCAACTCGATATTGTGACTGGTGAGCCGAAGAAATATGAGTGGAAGACCAGCAATGTAACAGTTGCGGATCATTTTGTCGTCGACAATACAAACCTGTCAGCACTGGTAAGTGGTATTAACGGACAGTGGGTGCTTGTGGATCCGACCGGCGAGATGGTCAAAAGACAACATGTTGATGCAACATATATACTTGAAGTTCAGAAATCGGATGCCGCAATGCTATTCGACTACAAAATTGGGTCTTTCTCCTCCGAGCACCTGAGAATAAGGAACTTCACATATGAGAATGAAGATAAAGAAAACATGGCTTATTTCATTGT
>JAFZUN010000057.1 GCA_017618315.1 Spirochaetales bacterium | reverse complement strand
TAAGAATGTCCCTTCAGCAGAAAACAAGAACAGTAAGCTGAAGGCAGTGGAATCCAAGCAGAAGAACGAGAAGAAGGAGAAGATGTCCTTCAAGAAGCTGATCACCATCATCATCATCGTGGTGCTTGCACTGCTGATGGTCGGAGGTGTCTATTATGTCATTGTCCTGGTCTCCCAGTCCAAGGCTGAGAAAGCAAACTCATGGGGCTCCTATAACGGAGAGTCCATCCTGATTGAGAACAACAATGTGTTCTACAACACGCTGGTCAATGACTCCAACCTCCAGACAGCATATCTGAACGGCGATTACAACACCCTTCTCTCAAGCTACTACGGCGCATATCAGGCACAGGTAGCATACATGGCACTCAAGAAGGATGCCGATGAAGCAGGAATCGTCGCCCCTCAGGACCTGGTCAATGACCTGATCATCAGAAGCGGTGTCTATAACGGAACAGACGGCATTTACAGCGCAGAGGTCTTCAACGCATCAACAGAGGCAGAGAGAATCGCCGTCAACACATACTACACCAATTTCTATCCGTATACTGCAGTCCTCTCAGACCTCCAGAGCGCGATTGTATCAAAAGAGGAGCTTGAGTTCGTCGAGAACATCTCAAAGAACACAAGGTCATTTGAGTACTTCATCATCAACTACCTCGCTTATCCGAACGATCTTGCCGAGGCATACGGAAAAGAGAATGCTGACCTGTTCAGGCAGGCAAACGTCTCAGTCATCAGCTGCACCTCCGAGGAGAAGATCATGGCCGCCTACGAGGCTCTTCAGGCCGGTGATGAGTGGAACACCGTGGTCGCCACATACTCAGAAGACTCCTATGCATCCAACGCAGGCCTTATTGAGGATCTTGCACTCTTCTCTATTGTCCCGAACATGAGCAATGCCGATGACATCGAGATCATCAAGGCCCTTGAGGTCGGAAAATACACTGAGCCCATCCAGAGCCCTTACGGATACACGATCTACAAGCTTGACAGCGAGATCCATGATGCTGACTTCTCAGATCCCGAGACTCTTGCCGCAGTCAAGTACTACATCAACCAGAACAATCCGGATGAGGTCCTGCCGTATATCGATGCAGCTGTCGGAACCGCATCCGCACAGGCACAGACCGATTTCGAAGGTGCGGCAAACGCAGTCAACTCAGAAATCGTGAATATTGCATCCGTGTCCAACAACATCGGAGGAAGCCAGTATCTTGGCGGAATCTCAAGCTACGACTCATACGGATACCTTGCAAGCCAGGCTGAGGATGAGTCAGTCTCCAGAGAGCTGTTCACCGCAGAGGAAGGCCATGTCACAGGAGCCCTTGCAGTGGCTGATGCAGACAACACCTACATCGTTGTGAAGGTTGATACAATCGAGGACAACAACACCTCCAACGCATATGTCACGACAATGCTGTACAACTACTATGCATCACAGCAGCCTGCCTATGACAGGATCTACAATGCACTTGCAAGCAACCTTCATGAGAACAATTTCTACACACAGTTCTTCATGACTCTGTTCTCATCATCAACGTGATCGGATTAAAACTAAAATCAAGCCGGGGCAGTTGCTCCGGCTTTTCTTTTATGATATAGAAAAAGCGGTATGAAAGAGATCACAAGCTGGCAGGAAGACATCAGAAGCGGCTGGGCACGGCACCCTTTCTGGGCATACTCAAGACATCACTCATCTTATGAGAGGGATCTTTATGTCATCACGAGCAACAGCAAGGGATGGACGGTCTGCGCGTCAATCAGGGAGCTCGGGAACTCATCGGAATACCTGATCACATACTTTGACCGCAACACAGAGAGGCTTCTCCAGAAAAGGATCCAGAGGCATCACATCAGAAACCACCGCTGTCTTCCGGAGTCTTCGGATTCACAGCAGAGCACAAACTTCTCCTGTCCCGAGATGCGAATGTCCTTCATCAGAAGAGATGACACGCGCAACATCCTGGTCTCAGCACCGGAGCTGGAGTTCCTTGACGCACGCTTCATCATAACACAGCCAGAAAATCTTGAGAGCCTCTGCACCATGACAACATGGAGGGACAACAGGACAGCATTTTTCTTTGACAGGAAGCTGAACTGCATGCATACATGCGGCACTCTGAGGCTCGGAGACTCCACATCAAACCTTTCAGACGGAGATGAGGTATTCACATCCTTGAACATCATCAGAGGCCGTCTGCCCCACAAGGCATCAGGGAGATGGCTCACCTGCTGCTTCTCTTACGCAGGGCACATCATCGGTCTGGACATTGTCCCGGGCGGCGAGAGCACAATTGTACTAGACAACACCCTCCAAAGGATAGGTAAAGTCACAGAATCTGAGAAGAAAGGGATTTTCCGATCTTCTGACGGAAGGCTGGATGTCAGGTTCAACATCACACCAGACCAGAAGAACGGCACAGGGCAGTGTTTCGGGTATTGCACCGGAAAGGCGGTCCTTGATGACGGGACAGAGATTGCCATAAATGTTATTCCTGCATATATGGAGATAAAACGGGACTGAGATAATCCCAGTCCCAAGAAAAGAAAACTATGACGCTTTTGGCGGTTCATCGAAAGGTTCGTCAGGCTCATCAGTCCTCAGGAAGAAGACATGATCTTTGTCCGAAAAACCCAACTCCTCCAGATCATCGCTCCGCTTCAGGCGAGTAACGACCATCTGACGTGAAATGCCATAATTCCTAGCGATCTCTTTAACAGATCCGCCTGCCAGCCATGCCTCGGCCAGCGAAGAGATGCTGATGTCGTCATAATGGAGATACCATTCTTTCCTGCTGGTTCTGGCAGAGAACGTCCTGCCGCACCTGATGCAGGTGAATCTCTGTATCCTGCCATGCTGTCCGGACTCATAGTACCCATGCTTCCTGTACCACATCAGCCCTTCCGGGATCTTAGCCGGGTCATACCAGATGCAATCAGGATTCGGACAATGATCCATGATCTCATCCGGCTTCTCTTGTTCACCCATTCAAGACCTCCAGGATTGTTTATCGTCCCTCGAGGAAGGACACTGTAAGACTACAGTCTATCTTAAAACCATGCAAGAATAATTACAAATAAAAATACAAATACACTATATTTGTACGAACAAATATTAAATCTACACTAGCCATCTTAATTGTTGTTGCACATGTAAATATTTTTTCATGCATACCCCTTGTGTGTATGAAATTTTATACACTTTCATGAATAATCCGTTTTAGGGTGTTCACAATCTGTCTTTTCTGCTATGCTCTTGTCGTTATATGCAGAACATACAAGAATTTATAGACCTTGGCCTCTCTGAAAAGAGCATAGAGGCCATAAAAGCAAAGGGATTCGAGACACCTACAGAGATCCAGAAAAGGTGCATACCTGTTCTTCTCAGCGGTCACGGAGATCTCATAGGACAGGCACAGACCGGAACAGGAAAGACAGCGGCCTTCGCCCTTCCCATACTCGAGATGATAGATGCCATACCTGTCTCACAAAGACCTGAAGGTCCTATGGCACTGGTGCTTGTGCCGACAAGGGAGCTGTGCATTCAGGTCTGTGACGAGATCCAGAGCCTTGCACTTGGACGCAAAATAAGAACCAGCGCCATCTATGGCGGAGCATCCTACAACATCCAGTTCAGGGATCTGAAAGCAGGTGTGGATGTTGTTGTTGGAACACCCGGCAGAATTCAGGACCATATAGACAGAGGGACTCTTGTTTTAAATGAAATAAAGGTCTGTGTACTTGATGAAGCTGATGAAATGCTAGATATGGGCTTTATTGAGGACATAGAGAACATACTCTCAAAGATGCCTGAATAAAGACAGCTGCTTTGCTTCTCGGCAACAATGCCTGATCCGATACTCAAGCTGGCAGCGAACTTCATGACAGACTTCGAGCTCATCAGGGTCCAGACCCAGGACATGACAAGCACCCTGACGAAGCAGATCTTCTATGAGCTTTATGAGGATGACAAGTTCGAGGCACTCAGAAGAATAATAGACATAGCTCCTGATTTCTACGGCCTTGTGTTCTGCAAGACCAAGCTTCAGTGTGATGAGATCGGATCCAGACTCATATCCTCCGGCTATAATGCAGAGGTTCTGCACGGAGACCTGTCCCAGACGCAGAGGGAGCTGATCGTCCATAAAATGCGTGAGCACCGTATCAGCATCCTGGTGGCCACCGATGTCGCTGCAAGGGGAATCGACATCCCGGAGCTGACACATGTGATCAACTACAGTCTTCCTGATGAGCCTGAGAGCTACATCCACAGGGTCGGAAGGACCGGTAGAGCCGGCAAGGAAGGTCTTGCCGTGACCTTTGTCACTCCCCGTGAATTCCGCAAGTTCTCGTTCATCAAGAAGATCGCAAAATCCGAGATTGAAAAGAGGCGTGTCCCAACTGTCAACGACATAATCGAGAAGAAGAAGCGCATCCTACTTGACGACCTTCTGGCCATGGTTGAGGAGGCGGAGAAAGGAAACTGTCCGCAGTCAATGTTCTCGCTTGCAAAGCTCCTCGGTGAGACCCACCACACCACCAACATCATAGCGGCGCTTCTGAATGACAAGTACAACAGGCTGGTTGATCTCTCAGGTTACAAGGAGATAAGGGATCTTTATGACAGAGACAGCTCAGAGCGGCCCAGAGCCGAGCGCAGGCTTAGAGGAACTATCAAGCTCAGAAACGACAAGAAAATCCCCAGACCTCCCAAAGGAAAAAAGAAAGCCAACGTCAGCAGGTTCAAATGACTCCTCTTGGAAAATGGCGTCACTAGTTGTATTCTGAACACATGGAAACCATTTTCACGAAAATCTGTCAGGGAATCATCCCAAGCACCAAGATCTATGAGGACGAGCTGTGCTTTGTCATCATGGATATCAATCCCGTCAAGAAAGGCCATTGTCTTGTGATTGCAAGGGAGCCCTACCCCAACGTGGCAAGCTGCCCTGATGAGGTTCTTACCCATCTGATCCTGGTGGCCAAGAAGGTCGAAGCCAAACAACGTGCTGTTCTGGGCAACGACGGCTCAAACATCATAATCAACAACGACCCGGCATCCGGTCAGGAGGTTCCGCACATCCACATCCATGTCATCCCGCGTTACAACGGTGACGGACGCAGGCACTTTCAGGACCACGACAAGTACGATGACGGCGAGATGCAGAAGATCGGTGATCTACTGAGACTGAGCTGAGGGCATTATGGCAAAGTGTCCGTTCTGCGGAGCAGAGATATCCACCCCGGTACGTCACTCAGATGAGTGTCCCTCATGCAAGAAGATCCTTCACAGCTGCAGATGCTGCTCTTTTTACAGCCCTGACTCACATTTCGGATGTCGTGAGACAATTGACGAACCTGTATGGGACAAGGAGAAAGCCAACTTCTGTGATTATTTCAGGCTCACCGAGAAAGCATCTGCAAACAAGGATGATGAGCGTGCGACAAAATCCAGAGAGGCATTGAAGAACCTGTTCAGCTTCTGAGACTCAGATGTGCGTCTCGTCGTACATGTCGGAGAGGACGCGCTTTATGACAGAATCATCCTTCTTGAGGGTTTTAGATCCACGGGTGATCTTGCAGAGGCTGACCTCCATGTCCTTTGCGATGCGCCGCTGGGGAGTTCCCTTGTAAAGCTCCTTGAAGATATACCAGCGCTTGGCAATGTCCGTGCGCTCTGCCTCTGTAAACATATCCTCGAAAAGACTTCTCATCTCTCTTCTGTCTGTTGTCTCAGAGAAGATGTCAATTATCTCGGAAAGATTGTCCATAGGTGTCTCCTGCTCCTTTTGTTACTACACATAGTAACAGTTTAACATGCAGGAATCAAGCTTGAAGATTACTAAACTGTTTGCACTTTACAGCATGGGAGCTGCAATCTTTGATAGCTGGGCAAGGACTTTCTGACTCCATGGACGGGATTCGAACTCCTTGTAGGTTATCTCCTTGCAGAGGCCGAAGGTGTCGTTGAAATCAGCTATGACATCATTCACGACCTTTCCTCCATAGAAGATAGTACCGCTCTCAAAGTGCAGGAAGAAGGATCTGAAGTCCATGTTGGCCGTACCGACTATGGCCCTGTTGTCATCAACCACGAACATCTTCGAGTGGATGAACCCCGGCACATACTCGAATATCCTTATGCCGTTTGCAAGAAGGCGCCTGTAATTTGCCCTGGTATGGGCATAGACGGATTTTTTGTCCGGAATGGAAGGTGTTATGATCCTGACGTCAACTCCGCTTCTGGATGCAAGGACAAGCGCGTTGACCATTGAGCTGTCCAGGACCAGATAAGGCGTGCTTATCCACACATATTTCCTTGCAGAGTTCACGATGCTTATGTAGACGTTCTCAGCAACGGTGAACTCATCAAGCGGGCTGTCCCCGAAGCTCTGGATCAAGCCATCCGAAACCTGTGGCACAACTTCTGGCATGTACGGGGAGAAGTCATCGACATGGTATTCAGCCGGTGCAGAGTATGACCAGAGCTGCAGGAACATGAACGTGTAGTTCCACACCCCGTCACCTCTGAGGATGAAGCAGTTATCCTTCCAGTGTCCGAAGCGTATTGACCTGTTGATATACTCATCGGCCATGTTCAGACCACCGCTGATGGCGACATTTCCGTCTATGATGCAGACCTTGCGGTGGTCGCGGTAGTTCAGTTTAGGGTTCAGCCTTGGCCGTACAGGATTGAAGGCCACCGCCTTTATGCCATAGCTTCTGAGCTCCTTGTAGTAATTGCGTGGAAGTGTGGTTATGCTCCCCATGTCGTCGTACATCAGAAGCACCTCAACACCTTCGGAAGCCTTCTTTTTCAGGATTTCCAGCACGGAATTCCAGAAGACACCTTTCTGGTAGACAAAGTACTCCATGAATATGAACTTCACGGCTTTCTCAAGCTCCTCAAGGAATACAGGGAAACAGGGATCCCCCAGCGGGAAGTACTCCACATTGGTGTTCCCGAATACCCTGCTCTCCGAAAGACCGCTCACATAACGGGAGAGCTTCGCATCGTCCTCGGAAAGAACCTCATCTGCGACAAGAGCTTTGGGAAATGAGTCAATCATGTGCTGGGACCGGAGCTCCTGATACCTGCGCATGCGCTTCTCCTGTATTATGCCCTTCTTCTTGTTACCGAAGATGAAGTACATGCTGCAGCCGAAGAAAGGGACAATCATGATCAGGAGAATCCAGGAGAGCTTGTACTCGGAGGCATCGTCACGGATGAAAACAAGAACCGCGACAACAATTCCAAGAGCAGAGCTAAGGACGCTGAGACTGAAGCGGGACTCCACATATGCCAGAAAGAGGTATATCAGTCCCAGCTGGATGAATATGAAGAGGAATGTCCAGAAGAATCTGCTGACAAGCAGCTTCAGAAGTCTTCTCATCTGTCTGTCTCGTCAAGATCCGTGTTGGGTTCCCTCTCATCATCGTCATCAGAGAGTGAGGTATCCAGGGTTACCAGATCTTCTGCCTCGTATACGTCACCATACATCTTTGCAAGGACCACATCAGATTCATCAAGATCAGTGTTGGGGATTCTGTCATCATCTTCCACATCAGTATTGATGTCCTGATCATCATAAGAACCTGATAAAAGATCAGGTGAATCAGTTTTCTGAGCTGTTGAAGCAGCATTCTGCCGCTCAATATAAGAAGGTTTCTCCGATGGCTGCAAGGCTCCTGCTGCAGAGTGGTCGAAGTCCGTCGCATCCTCTAGTCCGGGGAAGTCTATGCTGAGAGAGACCTCTTTGTGATGCTCGTCCATGGCCTTTGCAAAAGCCTCACGGGTGGCCGGATTCTCAAGTCCGAGAAGAAGCTTGTCGAAGTACTCTTTTGTGGACATGCATGTGGATGAGAACTTCTTTGAGACTCCCCACCCCAGCCTGTCTATGGCCTGGCTGATATCACCGTCATGGACGCTGACCTGTGCCCCGTGCAGGTATGCCTCCGGGAACTTGGCGTTACGCTCGTCGATGAGCTCGTCAAAGACCTCCTTGGCCTTCTTCCAGTTGCCGGAGAGGATATAATACCAGCCGCGGTTATCCAGAAGGCCGTTGTTCTCAGTGCCCTCTTTCCTGTTCTCTGTGATCAGGTCCTTGGCCTTCTTCATCTCACCCATCTCAAGAAGATAGGTCTCGAGGTTGATTGAGAGGTTGTCGTTCTTGTACCCGGTAGCCCTCAGTTCCTCAAGTGAGCTTATGGCCTTATCCTTCTCGCCGAGTCTCCAGTAACCCATCGAGCAGGTCACTGTCGCCACGTTTGCGTGCTCTCCGGCTTTGGGGTCCGCCTTCACTCCCTCCAGGATCTGGACACCTCGTGCGGCATCACCCTGCTGTATGTAGGCCGATCCGACCATGTTGCGCCTCTCCGGATCAAGTCCGGCCTTCAGGGCTTTCTCCAGAGAGCTGAATGCCTTGTCCAGATTGCCCTTCTTGAAGTTCATGGCTCCAATGGAGAGTAAGATATAGCCTCGTCTGACAAAGATGAAAGTAAGAATAAGCAAGGCATCAATTGCCAGCTTGATCCATATACTGATCTTCAGGAATGATATTAAGATAATCGCTCCCAGGATAATCAGTGCCAGGATTGCTCCTGTGTTGAGTTTCTTCTTCTGTACGTCAGGCATCTTCTACCCCCTCTGATATTGAGAACTCGCATCCGCAGTAATGCTGCCTGTACAGTCCAAGCTCCTGGGCCATCTGGCAACTGCGGGCGAATCCGTCCTTTTTCTTGAAATCAATCGGCTCAAAACCCTCAAAGGTTGAGCCAACCTTGAAAATGATTGCGCTATTCTTGAACCTGCTGACCGTGAGAGTCGTTGTGAAGCATCCGATCCCCAGCCTCTTTGCCTCCTCATGAGCTGCCCTGAGGTTGAACTCAAAGCATCTCTGACATCTGGCCCCACCTTCCGGCTCGCTCTCAAGTCCTTTGATGAACTCAAGCCACGCCTGGTGGTCATAATCTTGCCGGATCACCTGAAGGTTGCCGAAATAAGCTGCTACCTTCAGCAGATTCTGATACCT
>JAFZUN010000007.1 GCA_017618315.1 Spirochaetales bacterium | reverse complement strand
GATGAAAGTGCACTTGTGATTGAGAGCGAGAGGCAGAAGGAGAATCTTCTGCGCGCAGTGCAGGCCCTTGAGGCGGCAAAGGCTGCAGTTGAGGCAAGCCTGCCTCTGGATCTTGTCTCCTTGGATATTCAGGAGGCGCTTGAAGCGCTTGGGAGCTCACCGGTGAGGTGACTACAGACGATATCCTTGACCGGATATTCGGTTCATTCTGTGTGGGAAAGTGATATGGATTACGATGTGATAGTCATTGGCGGAGGTCATGCGGGCATTGAGGCATGCCTTGCAAGCGCCAGGATAGGTTTCAGGACTCTTCTTATCACTCAGAGCCTCGATGCCATCGGGCGTTTATCCTGCAACCCTGCAGTTGGAGGACTTGCAAAGGGAAACCTTGTCAGGGAAACTGATGCGCTTGGCGGACAGATGGGACTTCTGATAGATGAGACCATGATCCAGTTCCGCATACTGAACAGGAGAAGGGGACCTGCCGTGCAGGCACCGCGTGCGCAGGCAGATAAGTTCTCGTATTCACGACTAGCCAAGGAGACTTTGGAGAAGCAGAGCGGCCTTGAGCTATTCATGGATACAGTTGTGGATATCCTCACAGACTCATCTGGTCACAAGGCATGCGGGGTTAGGACACAGAGGGGAATCACATTCACTTCAAAGGCCGTGGTACTTACAACCGGTACATTCATGGAAGGCAGGATCTTCATCGGAGAATATGACCACAGTGCCGGAAGGCTCGGTGAGGAGGCCGCAATTGGGCTTGGAACGGCACTAAGGCAGAAAGGTTTTGCCGTCGGGCGCCTGAAGACAGGCACCCCTGCCAGAGTCCGCATGTCCAGCCTTCATACGGACAGGATGGAGAGACAGGACGGAGATGAGGAGATTGTCCCGTTCAGTTTCATGCATGAAAAGATAGACCGTCCCATGGTGCCGTGCTGGATAACATACACCAACGAGAAAACACATGAGATAATCAGGTCCAACATGCACAGGTCCCCGCTCTATGGCGGAAAGATTGTCGGAAAAGGTCCGAGGTACTGCCCGTCCATTGAAGACAAGGTGGTCAGGTTCCCCGAGCGCCCCAGACATCAGGTTTTTGTGGAGCCTGAGGGGATAGGAACCGAAGAGATGTACCTCAATGGATTGTCCACATCGCTTCCCGAGGATGTGCAGCAGGACTTCATCCATTCGATAGAAGGCCTTGAGGATGCAGTTATCATGCGCCCGGCCTATGCGGTTGAGTACGATTACCTTGATCCCATCCAGCTCAAGCCGTCACTTGAGTCCAAGGTCATGGAGAACCTGTTTGTGGCAGGACAAACCAACGGCACGAGCGGCTACGAGGAGGCTGCCTGCCAGGGACTTATGGCAGGAATAAACGCATGTCAGAAGCTCAAAGGCGACAAGCCGCTGGTACTCAAGAGAACCGAGGCTTATATCGGTGTACTGATTGATGACCTTGTGACCATGGGTACCAAGGAGCCCTACAGGATGTTCACCAGCCGCGCAGAATACAGGCTGAATCTGAGGCATGACACCGCTGACGAGCGTCTGACAAGAATCGGCTATTCCGTCGGCCTTGCTTCAGAGGAGAGGCTTGAAGCTCTGAATAAGAAGACCGAGGACATTGAGAGCCTTCAGGAGCTTCTACATCACAGAGGCTATCAGGGAAAGAACGCCCTTGAGGCCTTGAAGAGACCCGAGATCACAATGGATGAGCTCTCAGAGTCAATTCCCGAGATTAATATCTACCCGAAGGGCACAAGGCTGCAGCTTGAGCTGAAGGTCAAGTATGAGGGCTATATCAGCAGGCAGGACAGACAGGTCGACAGGTTCACCAAACTTGAGGGAATCAGGATTCCGGAGGACTTTGACTATGACAAGGTAGACGGCATTAGCTCCGAATCCCGCGAGAAGCTCAAGGCCGTAAGACCCACATCTATCGGGCAGGCATCCAGAATAAGCGGTGTCAGGACAAGTGACATAACAGTTCTTCTTGTCTATCTGCGAAAATGAGGTGGCAGGAAAGATGGAAAGCTCGCTGATCAAGGTTCTGGAGAAAGGAATATCTGAGATAGACATAAGTCTGCTGTGCGGCAGCACATGTCAGAACCTCATCCGCCTCTATGACGAGATAACGCTCTTCAATCCCATGTACGGTCTTGTTAATGCATCCGGTGAGGATCTTGTGGTCCGTCACATACTTGACTGTCTTGCCCCGTACTCCATGATGCAATCCGATGACAGCGTCAGGATGGCGGATCTGGGATCGGGCTCTGGGCTTCCCGGTCTGGTGCTGGCAAGTGCCTTTACAGACAGGGAGTTCTTCCTTGTGGAGAGGATGGGAAGACGTGCGGGATTCTTGCGGAACACCATTGCCGTACTGGGGATGAGCGGCAGAGTCAATGTCATTCAGAAAGATCTTTCAGAGGTACGAGACACATTTGACATGATAACTTTCAGGGCATTCAGACAACTTAAGGACATTGTTTCTGATCTTGACCGCATCCTTGTCAACGGAGGGAGAGTGTTCTCATACAAGAGCAGTGAGGAGAACATCAGGGAGGAGATTGAGGTTCTTGAGTCATACAAGGGGTGCATGTTCTCCCATGAGGTTATTGACTACAAAGTTCCCATGCTGGACGCCACAAGAAGGATGCTTATTCTTTCAAAGTCATAATGACATTCATTAAGTAAAATGTTATCATTATTGCATGCCAAAGCGACACAGGGCCAATGCAGTAATGACACTGATCACCGCACTTATCACGGTAGCGGTGGCACTGGTGTGCGCTTTTCCGTTTCTGGGACTTGAGGAAGGCTCTTTCCTTTTCGCCATTCTCAGTCCCCTCCACACTTTTCTGAACAGGTTCGCCAATGTGTTTGCTTCACAGAACCTGAGGCAGTTCGGCCTTATTCCGCTGGTTGCCCTGTGCTTGCTGAACCTGATCATGGCCCTGATGGGATCTGGCATTCTGCAGTTCCTGTTCAGGATCATCGCGTTCTATGCCCTTTATCTTCTTGCGGCTTTCTTCCAGGGTGGCGGTGAGATATTCCCGGTTCTGGGAATGCTTCCGAAGCTTTATCCGCTCATCGCAGGTGCCGCATTCATCTTCAGCGTCCTGATGCTGATTCTGATTCTCAAAGTCAAACACAGATCAGGCAAGGCCACCTCAGAACCTGCAAAGAGTGAGACACGCTCATACGATGACGTACAGCCTGAGGAGAAGCCCGAGGGCACAGTTGTTCCAGAGTTCAGAGTCATTGGGCAGGATGACTCCGGTGAGAAAGAGGACAATGCCCCCGCACAGCCTGTGATTCAAAGGGATCCTCTTGCATACAAGAAGGCTGTGGGCAGTCTGACAGAGGTGAAGATACCTGAGTTCCAGACATTCCCGAACTATACGCTCACGGCTTCGGTCTCCTCTGTGGACCGTGGCATGTACAGCATCGCCGAGCAGGAGGCCCGCATCAGATATGAGGAGCAGCGAAAGCGTGAGGCGGAAATTGAGCGTCAGCATCAGGAAGAGGAAAGGCGCAGGAGAATCGCGGAGCAGGAGGAGCGTGAGCGCATAGAGGCAGAGGAGAACAGAAAGCGCCTCCAGAACATGTTCAAGCCCCGCAATCTCATGAGACGCCTCAATGAGGATGCTCAGGCTGAGAAGAGTTTCCCGACATTCGGTGTGGACATACAGAACATTGATTTCGGCATCTCAGAGAGACGGCCTGAACCTGAACCTCAGATTCAGGAGCCCGAACCTGTGGTGGAGAGCATCAAGGCACAGACTCCGCAGTTCGTGTCCCAGGAAATGGTCCAGGATATTCCTGTCGCACAGAGAATGAGCCCTTATGCGTTCGCCACGCCGCAACAGCCTGTTGAGGAGAGTGCCCCGCAGTCACCGTCCGTGTTCAAGGAGGCCACGGCCCAGGCAGAGCATGATGCTGAGCTCGTGATGAGAAAACGTCAGGCTGAGCTTGAGAGAAAGCACCTTGAGGAGATGCAGGAGCTTGAGCAGCACAGAAGAGAGGCCGAGGAGGCCGCGCGGCGTGCTGAGGAGCAGCTTGCAGCAGCCAGGGCTGAGATACAGAGACAGCAGGAGGAGGCCGCTGCAAAGAAGGCCGCATCCGTGGCCGCTTTCAAACCGGAGCCTGAGCCGGAACCCGAACCGGAGCCTGAGGTTGAGGAAGAGGAAGACGGAATCTCCGATGAGGACATGGCCGCCAACGATGCCAAGGAGAAGGCAAAGGGTCCTGATATCGACTATGTCTCAGGAGTCGCGGGTCTCAAGAGCTCCATCTCGGGAGACTCCTATCTTCTTGACAAGCGTAAGTTCGATTACAAGTTCCCGCCTGAGTCTATTCTCAAGCATTATCCTGTCAGTGCCAGGATTTACGAGGATCCGGAGAACGATCCTGACGGTCAGACCATTGTGGAGACCTTCAGGCAGTTCAGGATTGAGACAAACATAATCGGAGTTCAGCACGGACCTACGTTCACGCTTTACGAGCTGACACTTGCCAAGGGAATCAAGGTCTCGTCTGTTCTGGCTTATTCCGAAAACATCGCCATGGAGCTCTCGGTCGAGGATGTCAGAATACTTGCCCCAATTCCCGGAAAGCCTGCAATAGGCGTTGAGGTCCCGAACAAGAAACGTGACACCATCGGATTCGATGTCATGATGCCTGCACTGAAGGCCAAGTTCTATAAGATCCCGATGGTGCTGGGAAAGACCATTACCGGAGACTCGATTGTCATTGATGTGGCAAAGACCCCGCACCTGCTTGTTGCGGGAACAACAGGCTCCGGAAAATCTGTGTGTATCAACGGCCTGATCTGCTCGGTTCTCTACACCAAGACCCCCAAGGACGTGAGGATGATCCTGGTGGATCCGAAGATGGTCGAGCTATCGCTTTACAACGGTATTCCGCATCTGCTCACTCCTGTCATCACAGATGCCAAGAAGGCCCTCAAGGCCATGAACTTCGTCGTAGATGAGATGGAGAGGCGCATGGCCCTTTTCTCAAGCATTGGTGCCAAGAAGATTGAGGAGTACAACGAGAAGATTGTTGAGAAGAGCCTTGCAAGGGTCAAGCTTCCGTACATCATGGTTATCATTGATGAGTTTGCGGACCTGATGCTTGCAGTGGGCAAGGAGCTTGAGACATCCATCAAGCGCATAACCGCAGTTGCAAGATTCTGCGGCATACATCTGATTCTGGCAACGCAGAGACCGTCATCGGATGTCATCACCGGAATTATCAAGAGCAACATCCCGACACAGATAGCTTTTGCAGTGTCCAACTCCACGAACAGCAGGATAATAATTGACCAGGTCGGAGCCGAGAAGCTGCTCGGACGCGGTGACATGCTTTACAACAACCCGGAGTCCAGACAGCCCGTGAGAATCCAGGGCGCGTTCATTGACTCCGAGATCGAGGAAATTGTCAGTTTCGTAAAGACTCAGGGTGAACCTGACTACATAGATGAATCGTACTTCGAGGACGATGACGAGGATGAGGAAGAGGAAGATGAGGAGACCTCCGGCGGAGGCGGCTCCGAGGATCTCTTCAGCAGGGCATGGAAGATTGTCACCGACAGAGGTGAGGCTTCCGCGTCTTACCTGCAGCGTAAGCTGGGTATCGGCTACAACAGGGCCGCGAACCTCATAGAGCAGATGGAGGAGGCCGGCTATATCGGACCTGCCCGCGGCTCCAAGCCTCGTGAGATCCTGAAGTTCTACGGTTCGGAATAAGGAAGGTGCTTCGGGCCAATTCCGGCGTCGCTTCGCTTGGGCCGTGCAGAAAGCACTGTCCCGCGCTTGCTTCTGGGACTTGACCCGAATCGTATCAATTGATTTAGGAAAACAGATGCTTTTCAGTGAATTGAATTTACATCAGCAGGTGCTTGACGGCACCATAGCTGCAAAGTTTGAGTTCTGCATGCCGGTTCAGGAGAAAGTGCTTCCAATCAGCATCGAGGGCTCGGACGTTATGGTCCAGTCAAAGACCGGAAGCGGTAAGACCGCTGTTTATGTCATCACATTTCTTGAGAAATACCTCAGGAGCAAGGAGAAGGGGATTAATTCCTCCTGTCTTATTATCGCTCCCACACGTGAGCTCGCGCAGCAGATATCCGAGGACGCCATAAAGAAAAGAATAGCGTCCGTATATCTGTTTGACTCATACGGTCTTAAGCTGACGGACGCGGAATATAATTCGATAGACAGGATGATAGCCGGTATAAAAGCGTCTGTGGACGGTGAAAAAGGCATAGAAGAGGACGAGGTCTTCAAGGCTCTCGGTATGAAGACGGACGATCTTCGCACGGTACTTATAACGGATTCAAAGGTCGGCGCTCTTCAGGATCATTTATACGGCGAAGAAGGCGTGCGCAAGATAACGGACGATCAGCGCGAGACGTACTATAACGATAATTATTACCGTTTCAAGCTGCTTTATCTCATGGACGGCGATTTTGTGCGTGATGAAAACGGCGAAATAGAATATAACGAGAGCGGAAACGCAAAGGTAACGCCGATATCCGACGAAAGATACGAGGAAAAGCTCGATCTTGCAAAGGACATACTTGCAAAGGTCAGAGCCGGGGAAGATATAGACAAATATATTGAGGAATATTCCGATCAGCTTGAAAAGGACGATTACAAAAACGGCCATTATCTTTGCAGCGTGAACGAATACGGCACACTTTTATCCGGCGCCGTTATGAAGTTGTCCGTCGGAGAAACGGGACTGCTTGACACAAAATACGGCATATACGTTATACAGCGCATAGAGCTTGACCCCGGAGCCTGGGGAAAAGAAGAAAACGAAGCGGGAAACGATTTTTACAACTTTGAGCAGCTCGTTCTGGAAAAAGAATTTGACGATTACCTTGCTCCGCACATGGAAAAGATAGAAGTCAACCGCGCCGTCACGGACAAATACAAAATGGAGGAGCTGCCTTACACGTTCTCCTGGCAGTATATTTTCTGATATGAAAAAAACACTCGTTTTTGCGCTGCTTATATGTATGATACTGCCGCTCTGCGCCTGCACGGTCAGATCGGAGCCGTACGCGACATACGGCAAATACGAAATAACGGTAAATATGTTTGAATACTGGATCGCATATTATAAAGCGCGGTTCTATTCTTCGTTTGCCGGATACGGCCTTGTTGACGGCGAGTACGACGAATCTGTCTGGGATCAGACCGCGGACGGCGATACGCCGCTTTCACAGCAGATAACCGAGCACGTTGACGGACAGATAAACGAAATGCTTATCTGCGCCGAATTATACGACTCCCTCGGTCTTTCAAAGAACGCGCAGACAAAGAAGCAGCTGTCTGACACGGTGGACGGACTTATAGATCAGGACATAAGCGCCGCCGTCGTACTTATAAGTGCCGTTCTCCGCCTCGACGTACAGCGTGCCCCAAGTATAGTTGGAAGCAAGACCCGCATTCGCGCCGTTGTTATCACTCATACCGGTGACG
>JAFZUN010000056.1 GCA_017618315.1 Spirochaetales bacterium | reverse complement strand
CTTCTTGTGACAAAGCCAAC
This sequence comes from Spirochaetales bacterium, assembly GCA_017618315.1. Lineage (GTDB taxonomy): Bacteria > Spirochaetota > Spirochaetia > Sphaerochaetales > Sphaerochaetaceae > UBA9732. The sequence continues at coordinate 4,276 of JAFZUN010000056.1, read as the reverse complement.
ATACCTGTCTCCGTCGAAGACCGCAAGACCACGGATCTTCAGCGCGGAGAACTTCTCCTTTGCCTCATCAAAGAGGTCTGTCATCTGGAGTACAGGACCCTGCTGGCCCAGGAGGTTTCCGACAGACGGGGCACGCCTCAGGTGCCTTATTGTCTCTGTGATCTCTATGTCGGAAACGAACACGCTTCCGTCGTAACCTGAGAAATCAATGTGAGGAAGGCTTCCCTTCACATCGGTGAGCACTATAGCAGGGACATTTGCCTTCATTGCCTGCTGGACATAACGTGCTCCATAAGGCATGACCACAAGAGCATTCGGATGCTGATCCACATGGGATGCACCAGCAAGGATCGGAGCCCTGAACTTCTCAATCTTCCCGCGCTTTAATGGCTTACATTGCAATACAAGCTCAATATTATCTAGGCTTAGCTCATATTCAGGATATTCTCTGATGTTGTCGTTCATGAACCAGTTTGCTATGTCATCAATGCTCAGAAGACCCTTGAACTGCTCACCGTCAAAGATCGGAATCACTGAAGGGCGCTTCTCATACTTGTTCATGATGCGAAGCAGCTCATACACAGGCACGCCCGCCTGCACCGGATCCACATCCGTGCGCACGACATCCGCCACCTTGGGGTGGACATCACGCATGTAAGGGACTGGCTCAATGCCTATTATCCCGAACTGCGCGCTGACGTTATCGGAGATATGGCCGCATCGTACGGCGGTGTAATGGTTGACCCTGTCGACTGAGTTCTTCAGCTGCGCATAGGCATATGCCGCACACAAGCTGTCCATGTCCGGGCTTCTGTGTCCTGTGATATATACTTCACTCATGGGAAAGATATTAAACCATGAAATGCCATCTTGCAACATCTTGAAGACAAGCCATCTGCGCTGGTAATATCTATCTGGTAATATCTTAAGGAAAAGGAGTTCCCATGCTGCCGTATTTCAATGAGGAAGCCCTACTCAAGCCCCAGGACCTGATAAAGGAGAGAGGCAACATGCCGTTCTCCATGATAATCACCTGGCAGACCAGTCTTCTACAGGCTGCGGACAAGAGGTTCGGGCTCAATAAGATATCCACATTCCGCTGCGGCATTCCCTGCCCCGTCTTTGAGATCAAGATCCACAAGGAGACAGTCGGTATAGTCAACCTCCCCATGGGAGCCCCGGTGGCAGCAGGCTTCATCGAGGAGTATATTGTGCGCGGTGTCATGCGCTTTGTTTGCATAGGATCGGCCGCATCGCTCTCGCCAAAGACAATGGGAAAGATCATTGTCCCCACCCAGGCATACAGGGATGAGGGAACCAGCTGGCACTATGCGCCTCAGGACAGTCCCTGGATAGATGTGCTTTCGGCAAAGACACTGGACACCATCCTCACAAGCCTTGAGGTCCCCCACATCTGCGGCAGGGTCTGGTCCACGGATGCCTTCTACCGCGAGACACCTTCCGCAGTGAAGATGATGAAGGAGCAGGATTGCCTCTGCGTGGACATGGAGTGCGCTGCGAACATGGCCGTCTCCCAGCACCACAAAGTCCAGTGCCTTCAGATGATGTTCAGCGCGGACCACTTCAATGACGAGGCCTGGAACGTGGGCAAAATGAAGAGTCTCGGCAAGGACATGTATGAGAAACTGGTCCAGCTTGCCGTTGACGTGGCATTAGTTTAGTAATCTTTGAAAAATGTTGAAAAATCAGGCTTCCAAAGCGGATTTTCCTATGTTACCATTATTACAGTTAGTTGCGGCGAAGAGACGTAATTCTCTTGCTCAAACTTACAGAACGGATCCCGGCATAGAAGCTGTGCATTGCTCCCACCTCCGCACCGGCGGACGTTTCAAGGAACAGAATCGGCGACTTAACTGGGGGTCCCCCTTGAACTCCGGTTCAAGAGATTCCAGTCCTAGTAACCGCAGCTTTTCTTCTCCAAAACTCCCTCAAATGTATTTCTCATTATCATCTTTCTTGTTATATTCAATATTATGCAGAACAGAATGAAAGACATAAGGTTCATCACCCTTCCCGAGGACAGGGAAATGGGGTCTGTCACTATCAGCAAGGACATTCCGCTGCCCATCCAGTTCCCGGAAGGAAGTGTCACTGATGACATTGACGTCAACAGCATCGTCGCGGGCCTGATCAAGGTCGTGGCCTGGGACCCTGACAACAAGAATTACGAATACTACAAGAAGATCCTGCTTGAGATGCAGCCTGATGTGGTCAAAGAGCTCAACATCGCCGCAATCGCACAAAGCAAGAAAGGCGACTATGAGTTTGCGGAGGAGCTCATGCTTGCGGTCAACCACCTCTCCGACGCACCTGAGAGCTACATCAACCTAGCTGTCCTGTATGCCCAGATGACAGTCAAGCTCCACAAGGACGGAGATGACACCCAGGCAGACATGTACGATGACAAGATCATCAGCATCCTCAACGAGTGCAAGGAGAAACACGAGCGCTATGCCGCCACATACAGTGAGATCTCTGCGTTTCACATGAGACACGGGGACGTGGAGACTGCGCGCGACTACCTCTCACGCTATACCGAGCTTGAAACAGACAAAAAGAAAAAAACCGATGCCCTGAAGGCGCTGGACAACATCAACAAGATGCTTTCATCCAAGGACCAGATCATGTATGCCTATGACAAGATGATGACAGGCTGCGCAGACGAGACCCTGGAGATAATGAACAAATACATAGCAGGCAACGAGAAGCGCTGGGAGTCATTCTTTCTCAGAGGCTGGGCAAAGCGCGTGCTTGAGGACTTCAAGGGAGCCCAGGAGGATCTTCTTGAGAGCCTGAGGATTGACGGAAAGAATGCAGAGGTCTACAACGAGCTCTCAATCTGCGCCCGCGAGAGCGGAGACACAGAGCTTGCCAAGAGCTATCTGCAGATCGCGGTGGATCTTGACGGAGAAGATGTGATTTATCTGACTAACCTTGCGTTCCTGCACCTGGCATCAGGCGAGTTCGCAGAGTGCCGAGAGCTTCTGGAGAAGGCAAGGACAATTGATCCTGAGGATCCCCAGCTCAAGTACCTGATGGAAGAGTATCAGAAGAGTACAGGTGACAAGATCGGTGAGATCATCTCCGAGGAAGTCTACTCAGATGACGAGCTTGCGGCCCTCAAGGACTCAAGGCTCAACAACGGCATCCCATACAGGGAGATCTGAGGCAGGATATGGAAAAGACAGTCACTTGCAGAACAGCTCAGGACATGGAGGAGCTAGGACGCAGCATCGGAGAGACCTGCGCACCCGGATGTGTAATCTCACTCAGAGGCAGCCTCGGAGCCGGAAAGACAGTCTTTGCCAAGGGCGTGGCAAGAAGCCTGGGAATCCAGGAGGCCATAGTAAGTCCCACCTTCACCCTTGTCCAGGAGTATGAAGGCAGGATCCCCATGTACCACATGGACCTCTACAGAATCACAAGTGAAGAGGATTTTCAGATGATTGGCGGAGAAGATCTGCTCTACAGCGATGGCGTATGTTTGATAGAATGGAGTGAAATCATCAACTATCTCCTGCCAAATGGGACATTATTTGTTGACATCAAGGTCAATGAGGACCAGAGCAGGACAGTCACGCTAAAGGGAGGCTGAAAATGAACATCCTTGTTACAGACACATCAGCGCAGGCACTTACCGTAGCGCTTAAGACAGACAGCTTCTTTGAGACAAGAACATCTGAGAGCAGAAGCCTTCAGCACTCAGAGCGCCTTGTTCCCACAGTGGTTGAACTCTGCAGGGATGCGGGAATCTCAGAGAAGGACATAGACCTTCTTGCCTGCACAAGAGGACCCGGATCATTTACGGGACTCAGGATCGGCATGGCCGCATTCAAGGGCATGGCCTATGCATCAGGAAAGCCACTTGTCTCCGTATCAACCCTTGAGGTGCTTGCACACTGTGTCCCTTACTTTGACGGGGCTGTTGTCACTGTAATTGACGCAAAAAAGCAGCGCTGGTATCTTGCGGCCTTTGACGGAAAAACCCGAGAGAGAATCATGCCCGACACTGACGGGACTGAAGCGGATCTCTTGAAGCCCCTTGATTCATATGAGAACGTGCTTATCACAGGTCCTGATGCAGAGGCCTTTACGCCTAAGATTGAAGGGCTTTTTACAGACAAGAAAATCATCACAGACACAATCTCAAGCAAGGCGGTCTCATCCGCACTTATTGAACTTGCAATCAAGAAGTACCAGAAAGACGGAGCCGACGACATCGGACAGGGCCCGGTGTACCTCAGAAAGAGCGATG
>JAFZUN010000055.1 GCA_017618315.1 Spirochaetales bacterium | reverse complement strand
GTGCAGCTCATCTGCGAGGGTTATACCAACAAGGAGATTGCACAGGAGCTGTCAATCTCGGTCAACACGGTGAACAACCATGTTGCCAACATCTTCAGCAAGATGGGAGTCCGTTCCCGAATAGACCTGCTGAAGGCTTTGAAGGAAGGTCCCTGGTCGTAAGACCCGGGGCCTTTCCCCTTATTTTGATATATTAATACACATACATTGAAAGAAACCTCGATTTACGATACAAATATACAGTCATGGGAAAGCCCATGTGGAGATTAATATGAGTGTAAGAGTCAGATATGCACCATCGCCGACCGGGCTTCAGCACATCGGCGGTGTCAGGACAGCGCTTTTCAACTATTTCTTCGCCAAGGCAAACGGCGGCAAGTTCATCCTCAGGGTTGAGGATACCGACCGTGAGCGTTACAGCGATGAGTCGCTTCAGGATCTTTACGACACACTGGAGTGGCTTGGTGTCAAATGGGACGAGGGTCCTGTCGTAGGCGGACCGTACGGACCGTACATCCAGAGCGAGAGATTCGAAATCTATCAGCAGTATGCCAAGAAGCTTGTCGAGATGGGCAAGGCTTATTACTGCTACTGCTCAGCCGAGCGTCTTGAGGCCCTCAGACAGCAGCAGATGGAGGAGAAGAGTCCTGTTCAGGGATATGACGGACATTGCAGGGATCTCACAGCAGAGGAGAGAGCCGCACTTGAGGCTCAGGGCATCCGTCCTGTCATCAGGCTGAAGGTTCCAAGAGAGGGAAGCACAACCTTCCATGACGTCCTGATGGGAGACATCACAAGGGACAACAAGGACATCAGCCCGGATCCGGTTCTGCTCAAGTCAGACGGGTTCCCGACATATCATCTTGCCAATGTCATAGATGACCATCTGATGGGAGTCACCCATATCATGAGAGCCCAGGAGTGGATTCCGTCCGGACCTCTTCACGTGATTCTCTACGAGGCATTCGGCTGGCAGGTTCCGACATATTGCCATCTGCCCATGGTCATGGGAAATGACGGCCACAAGCTCTCTAAGCGCCATGGCTCAACCAGCGTCAGGGATTTCAGGCAGAAAGGTTATCTTCCTGAAGCTCTTCTGAACTATGTGAGCCTTGTCGGCTGGTCCTATGACGGAGAGAAGGAGTTCTTCACCCGTGAGGAGCTTGAGAAATGCTTCTCCCTTGAGAAGATCAACAAGGCCCCCGGAGTCTTTGACTACCAGAAGCTTGACTGGTTCAATGCCCAGTACATCCGCCGCAAGGGCGATACTGAGCTTGCCGAGCTCCTGATGCCGTATCTGAGGGAAGCAGGACTTCTTTCCGGAGACGGGATCTCGTTCGAGCGCCTTGTTGCGTTTGTTCCCGGAATCAGGGACAGAATTACACTTCTGTCTGACATAGTGCCGATGTGTGAGTTCATCAATGACAAGGGAGACCCGGAAGCCGCGCTTCTCATTCCCAAGAAGATGGATGCTGCCGGTACGCTGAATGCACTGAAGAACGTGTACGATGTCGTGAAGGCAGGACTTGGTGCTGGAAAGAACGATGAAGAGCTCCAGCAGGACCTCATGGACCTTGCGCAGAGGCTCGGAATCAAGAACGCGGGAGTGTTCAATCCGCTGAGAACCGCTGTTACAGGAATGGCCGTGAGCCCGCCGCCGTTCAGCTGTATCCGTCTGTTGGGCAATGAAGAGAGTTACAGGCGCATTGAGCGCGCGATAGCAATACTTGAGAAAGAGGTTAACAATGGCTGAAGTTACAATGGATAAGATCGTATCACTTTGCAGAAGACGTGGATTCATTTTCCAGAGCAGTGAGATTTACGGAGGCCTCAACGGCGCCTATGACTACGGTCCGCTGGGAGTACAGCTTAAGAACAACATCCGTGACGCATGGTGGAAGGAGATGACACAGCTTCATGACAACATCGTCGGACTTGATGCCTCGATTCTCATGCACCCGAGAGTATGGGAGGCCAGCGGCCATGTGAGCAACTTCACAGACCCGATGGTTGACTGCAAGCAGTGCAAGAGCCGCTTCAGAGCAGACCAGATTGACCTGAACGCACCAT
>JAFZUN010000054.1 GCA_017618315.1 Spirochaetales bacterium | reverse complement strand
GTGCACAAAGAAGAACATGGCGCGTCTGATTGCGGAGGTCGGACCTGCCGCAAGGGATGTCATTGATAACGGCGGAAGGCTTATTGCCAGGCTTAACAGTTTTGTCTCCAAGCTTGATCTTGAGGAAGCGCTTCAGTTCAAGTCCGATGAGATGCTTGTCCATATCAACAGGATCAATGACCAGATAGATATACTTTCTGCATTCATGGACTATGAGAAGTGGACTGAAGATATCCATTATCTGGATGTGGAACAGCATGCTGGAATTAGGTATGTGACGTTCAACATTGCTCCGCTTGAGGTGTCCGAGGTCTTGTCAGATGCATTATTCAAGAAGCTGGACTCCGTCATCTGCACAAGCGCCACAATGGACCTTCATGATGATTTCGCTTACTGGTGCTCAGGTGTGGGGCTTCCTGCAGAGGGTAAGCCTTTCTTGAGAAAGGTCTACGATTCGCCATTTGATTACCGCACAAGGCTAATGCTTCTTACTCCTTATGACACTCCGACCTTCACACGTGAGAACGAGGAGGAATATGCTGCTTTCACATGCGAGTCTGTCTATGACGCGGTATCCAGCTCCGGTGGCGGAGCTCTGGTTCTGTTCACCAGCTTTCGTTTGATGGAGTATGTGTATGAGCGCCTGAAGCCCCGTTTCACCGTGATGGGGCTTAATACCCTGAAGCAGGGCGATGCCGACCGCTATGCGCTTCTGGAGCAGTTCAAGGAGGACACGGACAGTGTCCTGTTTGCTACAGACAGCTTCTGGGAAGGTGTTGATGCTCCCGGAAACACGCTCAGAATGGTAATTATCACAAAGCTTCCGTTCCGAATGCCGGATGATCCGATATACAAGGCCCGTTATGCCAAGCTTGAGGAGGACGGAAAGAGCGGTTTCTACTGCCTGTCACTTCCAGATGCCACCATGCGCCTGAAACAGGGTTACGGACGCCTGATGAGGCATACCTCAGACAAGGGGATTGTGCTTATACTTGATTCAAGGATTGTTTCCAAGGGTTATGGTGCCATGATGCTCCGCTCCTTGCCTGAGAGCTATCATCCTGAGACTGAGACCAAGACGCTTGGCCAGAAGATAGAGGGGTTTTTGTTCTGATGTTCAGAGATAAGATTGTCAGCGCCTTGAGAGAGAAGGGCAGCCTCACCACACAGGAGATATATGCCATGTTTCCTGATATGAACCCCAATACCGTCTCATGGCATCTGCATGAGGAATTGGGAAAGGGGACTGTTGTTCGTAAATCTCATGGCACTTATGTGTTATCTTCCTGGATTCCCATGCAGGAGGAGAGGTTCGGCAACATACCGGATTTGAGCAGAAAGGCTCATGAGGCACTGGAAAAATCCGGTTTTGAGTTTTATCTCTCTGGTCTTGACTGCATGAACGGCCTGGGATTCAAGGTCGACGGCTCTTATCCTGTGATAGTCTGCACCAAAACTCATCTTGTCAAGGATGTCCAGCTGTTTCTAATGAGGGAGTTCGATCTAGCCATAACTGAAAATGAGTTCAATCTCCTTGATGACCCTTCCGTGAGAAGCAGGATACAGTTTGTTGTGCTTTCCGCATCAGATTTCGCCCTGCAGAAAGATGGTTTCGCATATGCGGAGAAGGGTTTTGTGGACCTTTATTATGCCGTGACAAGGCTTGAGTATCCGCTTCCGGTATCAGAGCTTCCACATGTCCTTAGCCTGATCAAACCCAATGCCTTCAGGTTCAGGCGTGCAACAAAGGACCGCGGACTGTCAAATGAGCTGAATTTCCTGCTTTCATATAATAAGGAATTCGTGAAGGCTTTCGCTGATTTCATATAAAAAACAGCCAGGCTATTCACCTGGCTGCAGAAAGGCTGATATAGTTCAGCCGACGATTGCAAGCACGTCCTTGATGTTGAGAATGAGGTACTCCTCGTTGTCCATCTTGACCTGTGTGCCGGCATACTTGTCGTGCAGGATCTTCTGTCCGACCTTGATGGTCTTGACGTCTTCTCCGATAGCTTCGACTACTGCGATCTGGGTCTTCTCCTGTGCTGTCTGAGGAATGAAGATTCCACCGGCGGTCTTCTCTTCAACCTTGTCCATCTTGACAAGTACTCTTTCTCCAAGCGGCTTGATTGTCATATATCCATCTCCTTAAGAACTGTCTCGTGTTGCTCACGCAACGTCATTAATATAATCAAAAACAATTATATCGGCAATATCGGTCTCATTGTTTGAGTGATTCGGAAAGTGCAAGTGACGCCAGATGCCATTTCATGGACGTGAGCTCATTGGTGGGGTAGAAGACCCTGTTGTGTCCGTCACGGTTCGGAAGCTCGAAGTGCTTTCCGGCCTTGAGCGTGACGATGAACACAGAAAGCGGGTCATCATGCTCCTCAATCTGCCTGTCCATATATGTGCCTTTGTAGTCCCAACCGTTATGAGTGAAGGTCAATGTGCCGTGACCGACCTTGACGTAGTTGTCCACACCGGGTTTGTCTATTCCGTAGTCAACCTCATCCTCCATCTTGAAATTGGGATCTGCGACTTCTTTCTTGACGGCATCATACTGCCAGTCGTACCACTGGCTGTAATTCTCGAAGTACTGCTTGTCTCCGGCCCACTTGAAAGTGAAGTCATCCTGGAATGTGGCTCTTGCACCGCATTCGGTACACCAGACATCATTTCCCTCTGATTTGAGCTTGAACTCCGAGCCGCAGCACGGACACTTGTAGAACATCGTCTCAAAGCCGAGGGCTTTGTCATCGCCCTTAACCAGCACGTGCTCGCGTTTCTGGAAGTCGAACTCGTTGTATGTGAGATATGACGTGATGCGCTGCATGATCTGGTCAGGTTTGAGTGATGTGGATTCCGGACCGTCGATGATCTTCTTTGTCTGGATGCTGACCTTGCCCTTGTGCTTGTTCACGGACCATTTTGCGTTTCCAAGTCCTGCACCTTCTATTTTGCAGGCATAGACGGGGACTTTGAGGAACCTGATCATCTTTGCGATTGCGGGGGAGATGTATCCGAGGTGTCCGCTTCCGTAGACCGTGCCTTCGGGGGCAATATAGACAACACCGTTCTCTTTCTGAATCACATACTGGATCTTGCGCATTGCCTCAAGGTCAGTGGCGAACTGGTATTTGGGGATTGCACCTATTGCCTTGAGCCATGGTGCCAGCTTCTTGAATGTGAAGAAATGATAGGTGACAAGGAATGTTATGCGTGCAGGTCTGACTGCAGCAGCGATGAACTTGTAATCATCATTGGATGTGTGGTTGCTTATGAGCAGGGCAGGGCCTTTGACGCGCTCACCGGATTCAACCATGTTGAACTTGAATTTGCAGAGAAGGCGCGCATAAATGCGTGCGGCAGGAAGGTACAGAAATGGATTGGGTCTCTTCTGAAGAGCTTTCTTGTGCTTCATCAGAGCTCTTTTCTCTTTGTTGTCATCTCTGGCCACAGGTGTATTTGTATCGGTTGGCATAAGAGAATTTTACCATGTTTTACTGATTATGGAGAATTATTTTGCCTTTCTTCTTTCCGTTTTTCGATTCTGTTGTTATCTTTGCGGTGTTGAAGGTGAAAAAATGGATTGTTCAGACAAGTCCAAAAGCAGAAAGGAATTCGATGAGACTGTCAGGCATATCTCCGCTGTCGTGAGGCAGATGGAGAAGCTGCGCTCTGCCATGAACACTCTCTGTGAGTGTTTCCTGCTCCGGGCAAATGACAATGACGATGATCCTCTCTGGCGCAGGTTCTATACAATTCAGATGTCCTCCTACCTTTGCTCCAAGAATAACCTTGAGGTCTCAGCACCTGAGGGTGATATGGTCCATGATCTTATAAGGTGCGTCTGGGAAGAGGATGTCAAAGACTATATGAACAATTCCAAATTCGGTCCAATCTCCAACGTGGATCAGTGGTTCAGGACCATCAGGATTGATTTCCCCATGGATCCTTTTGACCCGTGTTGTGCCTTTTTCCATGGGAAACTGACTGACGGCACGTTCTCGTTGTGTCAAAAGGACGCAAAACAGGACGACTGCGGGGAAGCTGTGTCAAATTGATACGGTTTTAGGCCTGAAAACATAGTTTTTTCTTTATTTCTATATCAGTTCTTTCTGTTATTTTCTTTTCTGGCTAAGAATTGGTTATAATTCTGCCTTGTTTGGCATGGTACTTGCTGCTCAGATGGCATAGGAGAAACCTACATGGCAAACATCAACACAAACAAATCTATTGCAGCAGAGAACGGAGCTTTGAGCATGTATCTCAAGGATATCGAGAAGATTCCGCTTATCGGCAGGGACGAGGAATACGAGCTTGCCATGAGAGCCAAGAACGGCGACTCAGCGGCCCGTGAGAGACTTGTCAACGGAAACCTGAGATTTGTAGTCAGCATCGCAAAGCAGTTCCAGGGCAGAGGACTTCCTCTCATTGACCTGATCAGCGAGGGAAATATCGGTCTGATCACCGCCATTGATAAGTTCGAGCCGGAGAAAGGCTATCACTTCATCAGCTATGCAGTGTGGTGGATAAGGCAGTCAATCCTCAAGGCTATCGGAGAGAAATCAAGAATGATCAGGCTTCCCATGAACAAGAGCGCCGACCTCATCCAGATCCTTCAGGCCAAGTCCAACCTTGAGAAAAACGGTTATGATGATGCATCTATCGAGGCTATTGCTGCTGAGTGCGGAATGGATGCACAGGATGTCATTGAGATCATGCAGATCGCACGCGATGTGTCTTCTCTTGATGCCCCTGTGAACTCCGAGGAGGATACAAGCGTCGGTGATTTCATCGAGAGCGATGAGCCTAGACCTGAGGAAGTCGTGATGGATGAGGCATTGAAGAACTCAGTGCGCAAGATTCTGGGAACACTTTCAGAAAAGGAGAGGGGTATTATCACGAAGCGCTTCGGTCTGGACAACAACGAGGCCATGAGCATCAAGGAAGTCGGAGAGATCTACAATCTGACAAAGGAGCGCATCCGCCAGATTGAGAAGAAGGTCCTGAACAATCTTCTTGAGAATGAGGAAGTCAAAGAGCTGAAGGCTTACATCGCCTGACAATAACAATCTGATTGGGTTTAAACATATCACTTGCACCGGTTTTGGGACTCTTGAGGGTTCTGAACCGGTGCTTTTTTCATGCTTTTTCCGTAAACGTTTGAGTAATTTTTCGATTTTTATCATTTTTTGTTTGCTTATCAAGCAATTATGAGGTTAAAATAGCCTTTGTGATTGACAGTGAACGTGTTTTTTTGGAAAATCACTCTGTTAACTGGAAATTCTAATAAACAAAAAGGAAAAAAACATGGCAAAGAAAGTTACTAAGTACGTTTACTTTTTTGGCAATGGAAAGGCTGAAGGCACTTCAAGCATGAAGGATCTGCTTGGCGGAAAAGGTGCCAACCTTGCTGAGATGACAAACATCGGACTTCCTGTCCCTCCCGGATTCACAATCAGCACTGAGGCTTGTGACTACTTCTCAAAGAACAACGGGGAGTATCCTGCAGGAATGAGGGAAGAGGTTCTTCTCAATCTCAAGCAGCTTGAAACAACAATGGGTGCTAAGCTTGGCGACTCAACCAATCCTCTTCTGGTCTCTGTCAGAAGCGGTGCTGCTCAGTCAATGCCAGGCATGATGGATACAGTCCTGAACCTTGGTCTGAACCCGGATTCAGTCGAGGCTCTCACAAAGAAGACTGGAAACGAGCGTTTCGCATGGGACAGCTACAGAAGATTCATCCAGATGTTCGGTGATGTCGTCATGGGTGTTCCTCACGACAAGTTCGAAGAGGCTATCCAGGACATCAAGGACGAGGAAGGTCTCACATATGACTATGAGCTCACAACAGAGATGCTCCAGAATCTTGTCAAGAGATACAAGAGAATCTACAAGAGATCAACAGGCGAGGAGTTCCCGCTTGATCCTCAGGAACAGCTCTTCAAGGCCATCAACGCTGTCTTCCGCTCATGGAACAACGCAAGAGCCATCAAGTACAGACAGATGAACGATATCCGCGGTCTTCTGGGTACAGCTGTCAACGTCCAGTGCATGGTATTCGG
>JAFZUN010000006.1 GCA_017618315.1 Spirochaetales bacterium | reverse complement strand
GGATCTCTTCTGCGTGACAACCACCAAAGGGACATTCAAGTGCAGATACATAGTCAACTGTGCCGGTCTTTTCTGTGACAAAATCTCCGCCATGGCCGGGGTGGACAAATACAAAATCTACCCGTGCCGCGGCCAGTACTATATCCTGGACAAAATCGCAAAAGATCTGCTGGACATCCCCGCTTATCCTGTTCCAAAACCGGGAATCGGTGGTCTGGGAGTACATCTGACACCTACAATTGACGGCAACATAATCATAGGCCCTAGTGCCGAATATCTTGATGATCCTGATGACAATGCCACTACAGCAGAGGTCATGGAGAAGCTTTTTACGGAGGCCAAGGCGCTTCTTCCAGCCATAGAGCGCAGGTACATCATCGGAAACTACTGTGGGACCCGTCCCAAGCAGGCCCCGAAAAATGAGGGCGGTTTCAGGGACTTTGTCATAAAGGAAGAGGAGTCTTGTCCGGGTCTAGTTAACCTGATAGGGATAGAGTCTCCGGGCTTCACGGCTTCTGTTCCCATAGCGAGAATGGTGCGTGATATCCTTGGAAAGCACATCGAGCTTGAGCCCAAGAAGGATTTCAACCCCATCCGGAAGGGGCATGTGCGTTTCAGGGATCTTCCTGCGGAGGAGCAGGAGAGACTGATTAATGAGGATCCTGAGTACGGTGAGATAATCTGCCGCTGCCAGAACGTCACCAGACGTGAGATACGAACTGCCATAGAGAACAGATTCGGGGCAAGAAGCATCTCCTCAATCAAATATAGGGCATGGGCCACAACGGGGCGCTGCAACGGAGGTTATTGCCTTGCAAAGATAGTGGACATGCTTATCAGGGATTACCACATGAAGCCTGAGGAGATCACCTACAGGAGCCGTGGAAGCGAGCTGTTCAGCGGGGAGGTGAAGTGATGTTCTCTTGTGATGTTCTTGTCATAGGCGCAGGTCCCGGCGGACTTGCCGCTGCATGCTCGGCTAAAAAGGCCGGTGCGGAAAAAGTGATTGTCCTTGAGCGTGACAGAAAAGCAGGCGGAATACTGAACCAGTGCATCCACAACGGCTTTGGCCTTATCCGCTACAATGAGGAGCTTACCGGCCCCGAGTATGCGTACAGGGCAATCAGGGAGGCTTCTGACGCAGGTGCCGAGATACTGTTGTCCAGACATGTCAGCTCAATAGAGAAGAAAGAGGACGGGACTTATTGTGTCTCCGCTTACACAAAGGACGGTATTGAGACATACGATACAAAGACAATAGTGCTGGCTACGGGGTGCAGGGAGAGGACCAGGGGAAACATATCCATTCCAGGAAGCAGGCCGGCAGGCGTGTTCACTGCAGGAGTGGCACAGAACCTGGTGAACGTCAGAAACGTCATGATTGGTAAGCGTGTCGTGATTCTGGGCTCAGGTGACATAGGCCTGATAATGGCAAGAAGACTCACCCTTGAAGGTGCTAAGGTCATGGCCATAGCTGAGATCATGCCGGAACCAACAAGTCTTGCCCGTAATGTAAGCCAGTGTGTGCAGGAGTTCGGAATTCCGCTTTATGTCAGGACCACCGTCTCAAGGATCATCGGAAAGAGAAAGCTTGAGGCGGTTGAGCTTTCTGACCTGGATCAGAACGGGAAGGTGATTCCCGGTACAGCAAGACGCATTGACTGCGATGCTCTGGTGCTGTCTGTTGGTCTTATTCCGGAAAATGAGGTGGCGCAGACTGTCGGTGTGAGGCTGTTTGCCAACAACGCCGTTGATACTGACAAGTTCCTTCAGACCAGTGTGCCCGGAGTCTTCTCATGCGGTAACAGCCGTCATGTGATGGACCTTGCCGATTATGTCTCCGAGCAGGGTGAGCTGGCAGGCCGTAACGCAGTTCATCTGATTAACGGTCAGGACATGGAGTCATGGGATGAGGAGAAATCCAACTGCATGAAGAAGGGCTTTCCTGAAAAGGGCTCTGTCACATGCACCATCTGCCCCAACGGCTGTCAGGTCATCTGGGATGAGAAGACAGGCACGTTCACCGGAAACAGATGCAAGAGAGGTGCCCGCTTTGCCATGGAGGAGAAAAGCAATCCTGTTCGCACCGTCACCACCACTATAAGGACAAAACTAGGAGAAGACGTGCTTCTTCCTGTCAGGACTGCTCAGAAGGTCCCGAAGGACATGGTGGGAGAGATAGTATCAAGATTGAGGTCCGTATTCGTTGATAATGACGTGAAAATCGGAGAAAATGTGTACAGCGCGGACATCGATGGGAAAAACATCTGTGTCATTGCTACCTCAGACACTGGAAAAGACCAGGGCTTTTCTGCAATACTTTAGGCAATGGTACAGCTTCTGATTCTTTGTCCACTGATTTTCCTCGCAGGCTTCATAGACTCAATTGCCGGTGGCGGCGGACTTATAAGTCTGAATTCCTATCAGGCGGTCGGAATCAGGGACCAGTATGCTCTGGGGACAAACAAGTTCTCGTCTTTCATTGGCTGCACGGTCGCATCCATCAACTTCATCAGGACCCGCAATGTCCATGTGCCTAGCTTGATTCCTGCGGTGATATGTGCCCTGACAGGATCGTTTCTTGGAAGCAACGTGGCTCTGGGCCTGAGCGGAGATACGTTCAACCTGATCATGCTTATTGCAACTCCTGTGGTTGCCGTTCTGGTTTTCCTGAAGAAGGATTTCTCACAAAAGACCGAGAAGACCAGGACCACAGCATCCTATGTTGTACTGGGAGCCCTGATAGGTCTTGTGGTTGGTTTCTATGACGGCTTCTATGGCCCAGGTGCGGGAATGTTCATGCAGTTCGGTTTCATAATGGTCGCGGGTCTTGAGGTCAAGAAAGCCTGCGGAAACGCAAGGATAGTGAACTGGGCATCGAATCTTGCCGCTCTGGTCAACTTTTTGATACACGGCTTTGTGGCCTATGAGGTGGCAATTGTCTGTGCGCTGTTCTCTATTTTGGGCAATTTCATCGGTAGCCATCTTGCCATCAAGAAGGATGTGAAGATAGTCAGACCTGTGATGCTGGTTGTCACGGGATTGTTGTTCGTGAAGCTTGTGCTGGATTATGCGGGAGTCACGATGTGAGGAGGCTGAGGATATGGAGATTGTGAAATTCAAGAAAAACCAGGCGCTTCTTCATCAGGGAGAGATTGCAACATGCATGTATGAGATTCTCTCCGGACTGGTCGGAATCTTCATGGATTATGGCGAGGAGGGACAGAAGGAGATAGGCATTCTCTCGGAAGGTGACTTTGTGGGAGAGCTGGAGCTCATTGACTCATCCACCCGAATAGCTTCTGCAATTGCCTTGGATGACAATGTCATTGTGAAGAAACTCACCATAGAGGACTTCAACACATTTGTGAGAGAGAATCCCGCCAAAGTCATACTGATAATACAACAGCTTAGTGCCAGAGTCAGGATGCTGGACAACCACTATCTTGACGCCTGCAGGACAATTGCCGAGTACAGAAAGGCAGAAGAGGAGAACCTGCCCAAGAGCGAGTCACTTCTGGCCAAGCTCCGCAGGTTCTCCGCCGTAGGCAGAAGAAAAGTCTGACTTCCGGGAAATAATAAGGACTGTCGCATCATCTCTGATTATAGATAGTACTCTTCTTTGTCGGTGGGCTTGTCTTCCTCATAGATCCATTGCTGCTGGGGCAATGTGTTCTGCCACTTGCCGCCTGCAAGTCTGTGGCATTCCTCAATGGCCTGTATCCATTTGGTGACAACAGGTCTTGACGGGGTGAACTCAAGATATTCGCCTTTGTCCACGAATCCTCCGAAGTTATGGGAGTCTGTCTCCATTACCATGGTCGGAAGGTTCACCGTGGGCACATGCACCTCGAAAGGCTTGCCGTCGCGCATGCCTTTGAAGAAGAATTCCTTGCGGTCCAGGTGGATAACACCTTCTCCGCATGGCTCACTTGTTACAGTCTTGTCAACGTAGTGGTCATTCGGCTGATATCCCAGAACAACATTCTCCTCAATGCTGAAATCCTCATTGTCACGGATCTGTCTGTAGATATGGCGTCTCTGAAGCTCGTACCAGACCCTGAGCGTCTTAGGAACAACGCAGGTCTCGTTGTCCGGAATAAGGTCGTAGTATTCGTTGATTGTCACGCCGTTACCGCACTTTGTGCATCCGAAATGGTTGCCTGCACCTTTGTTCGTGAACTCTGCACCGCATTTGGGACACCAGTAAAGGTGTTCCTCAAGCTTGTCAGCAACGGTCTCGTTGCCCTTGTACTTGATTCTTGCAGTCTTGTTCCACTCAAAGTCATCGTTATATATGGCGGCATTGATGCGTCTGTCCATCTCGTCCAGATCGGTTTCCTTCAGCTCATCAGGTGTGAACAGCTGTCCGACGGTAATGATGACCTTTCCGGGGCGGTTGGCGATGTTCCATTGCGTGTTTGACATGTAACCGCCGGTGATGCGGGTGTAGTAGACAGGTACGCCGAGCTTCTTGAGCATTTTGCTTGTGCCCATGATGATTGGCTGGTTGGTGCCGGAGATGCTTGATTTGCCCTCAGGGAACAAAATGACGTTTCCACCTTTGTGCACAACCTGCATGACTTCCTTAATGCAGTGGTAGTCAGAGACGAAATTCTTTTTCGGAATTACCTTGCAGATCTTGAATATGCCATGCATGTGAGCCCTGTGGAACTCGACATCAGATGCCATGAAGTTAAGCGGATGGCCTTTCATCGCCATGCCTATGTACTCCCAGTCGCATCTTGAGGTGTGGTTGCTGACAAGCACAAAGGGCTCCTTGATGTTCTTGACTTCCACCTCATCGACAATCTCAAGGTTCATCGGACCCGCCTGGGAACGTGCCACGAACTGCCTCATGATCCAGTATATTGCCCTGTTTATAGGTTCTCCCTTCTTTGACTCAAGATAACCTCTGATATCGAGCTGTTTTGCCATGTGTTCCTCCTATTTGGCATCTATTATGTTCTGTTCAGCAGCGCATGGAAATCTGCAGTGCCCATGGCAATGCCGTCCGATGGATAATGCTTCAGATTTCCCGTCACCAGAATTGCATTTGCCGTTTTTGCGACTTCATAGAACTTCCTGTCTGATTCATCTGTAAACACAACATCGGGAATGGGTTTGGCAGCTATTATATTCCCATATTTTACTATTGGCACCAGAACAGCATCGATTTCCCAGTCTTCGAATCCGAATTTGGGGTAGTGCATGACACGGAAGTATTCCTCGATGATTCTGAGGTCATAGTAGATACTGAACTGGCCGGAAAAGGCCGCGGAGAGTATATCACTTGCGGTTTTTCCAGGGGACCATGCGGCGGAGACCAGAATGTTGGTATCCAGTACTACATTCATTCAATATTTCCCATCCTGGCTTCGGCAATGATGGTGTTGATCTCATCATCGGTTTTGTATCCGTCCCTTGAGGCTCTGAGGCGCATACTGTTG
>JAFZUN010000053.1 GCA_017618315.1 Spirochaetales bacterium | reverse complement strand
ATACACCAAGCTCATCGACGGTTGGGACGGCGGTATCCTGATTCACGGAATGGGAATGGATGCAGGAGTTCCGACACAGATCGCCGGCTCCTACAAGGACGGCCTGACATCAGGTATCGGTCTCAACTCATTTGACAGACCTGCAGAGCTCGGACAGGCTATCTCAGCCGGACTTGCATCAGATGCCGAGGGCGTCATCAAGTACTTCAAGCTTGCACAGAAGATCATCTTCCAGGATGAGTGTCTGCTGAAGGCAATCTCTGTGAACTTCCCTGTGGCGATTGTCTCACCGAAGGTTCACGATGCAGGTCTCGGAGCAACAGTCTCCACATCTGCAAACGTCTGGAACGCCTGGATTGAGAAATAACAATCCGTTTTGTTGAATAAAACTGATGGTTGCCGGCCCTATAAGCCGGCAACCATCTGATTTCAGGAGAGGTTATGGGCAAATTCATACTGAGAAGGTTGGGGATATCCCTGATCATAGTTTTCCTGGTATCGCTTTTTGCGTTTTCCCTCATGCATATTTTGCCCGGAGATCCCGCTCGTTTGGCTCTTGGTGAGGAGGCAAGCGAGGAGGATGTCCAAGCTCTGAGAGAAGAGCTTAACCTGGACAAACCGCTGCCAGTCCAGTACTGGCTGTGGATAAAAGGTCTATTCACCGGGGATATGGGATATTCGATCATCTACAACAGATCGGTTAAGGACATGCTTTCAGAGAAGATCCCGCGCACCATATCCCTTGGAATTCCGGCGTTGGTTATATCATCGATATTCGGAATCACGTTCGGTGTCCTGAGCGCAATCAAGCGCGGCAAGTGGATAGACCAGCTGATCACGTTCCTGGCCACACTCGGTGCGGGAACACCTGTGTTCTGGATAGGAATACTGCTCATGTATTTCTTCGGTGTCAAACTGAGGATCCTTCCCATTGCCGGCTGGACAAGTCCGGCCGTTGATTTCGGGAAATACATCAGGCAGGCGATAATGCCCGTGTTCTGCCTGTCACTGCACCTTACGGCATCGATCTCAAGACAGACAAGAGCCAACATGCTGGATGTGGTGAATCAGGACTACATCAGAACTTGCAGGGCAAACGGAATAAACGAGAGAAGCGTAATCTTCCGCCATGCTCTGAGAAACACACTTATCCCGATCATCACAATCATTGCATTGCAGATAAGGCAGGTCATAGGAGGCTCCCTGATGGTTGAGCAGGTGTTCAACATCCCGGGAATAGGTCTTATGGTCAAGCAGGGCATAATGGGACGCGACTATCTGGTGGTGCAGAGCAGCGTCCTGATAATCTCACTTGTCACCACGGTGTGCAATGTGTTCGTCGATATACTCTACGGAATTGTCAATCCGCAGATAAGAAAGAGCTGGGGGTGATTGATATGGATAAGAACATGAGAAAATCAGCCTTCAGAAACACATTGCGCGTGTTCTTCGCAAGAGGTCCGATAGTAATTATCTGCTCTGTGATTGTGTTCCTGTTCTTCTTTGCCGCAATCTTCGCACCGGTGCTCACACCGTACACCGAGACGCAGCAGGATCTTCTGAACAATTTCGCAAAGCCTTCTGCTGCGCACCTGTTCGGAACCGACAGTCTGGGGCGTGACGTGTTCACGAGAATCCTGTACGGTGCACGTGTGTCGCTCGTAACAAGCCTGATATCAAGCATCCTCGCCCTCCTGGTGGGGAGCTTCCTGGGAATGATTGCAGGTTATCTTGAGGGAGCCGTGGGTCAGCTGATAATGAGGATCACCGATGCACAGCTCTCGCTGCCGCCTCTGATTGTCTCCATGACACTGGCAACCGCCCTTGGCGGAGGAATCTGGGGAGTGAGCATTGTCATTGCGATCTCAATCCTTCCCACCTATGTCAGAATGGTCAACGGCCTTGTGCTGACAATAAAGAACAATGACTTTGTGGTGGTTGCTCCTCTTGTCGGACAGACATCGTTCCAGGTGTTGTACAAGCATCTGTTCCCCAACTGCTTCCCGTCACTGATTGTCCTTTTCACAATGAACCTTGGCGGAGCCATAATGCTTGAGTCGTCATTGAGCTTCCTGGGAATAGGAATAACCGCACCGGTTCCCGCCTGGGGCTCCATGGTCTCTGACGGCTACCAGTACCTGTTCAAGGCACCCTCCCTGGCAATTGTTCCCGGTATATTCGTCATGCTCACAGTCATTGCCTTCAACATTGTCGGAGACAGTCTGCGTGATTCGCTCGACCCGAGATTGAGAGGTAAGCTGTGATGGAGAACAAAAAGGATTATCTGCTTGAAGTAAAGCACCTCAGGACATCGTTCTTCACCACAAACGGAGAAGTCAAGGCAGTCAACGATGTCTCATTCCACGTTAATCGTGGTGAAGTTGTGGCAATTGTTGGCGAATCAGGCTGCGGAAAATCCGTGACCCAGATGTCAATAATGCAGCTTGTCCAGTCTCCTCCGGGAAAGATCCTGGGTGGAGAGGTTATTTTCAACGGAAAGAACCTCCTGGAGTACGGGCCGAACTCAAAGGAGATGAGGTCCATCAGGGGCGATAAGATTGCCATGATCTTTCAGGAACCCATGACGGCACTGGATCCTGTCATGACCATTGGTGACCAGCTTGTCGAGGTCATAAGGACCCACAGGAAGGTCTCCAGGAAAGAGGCTCTTGTGATTGCCGAGAAAGCCCTGGACTCCGTAGGTATTCCGGATGCAAAGGCCAGACTGACAAACTATCCGTTCGAGATGTCGGGAGGCATGCGCCAGAGGGCGATGATTGCCACAGCTGTGGCATGTGAGTCAGAGCTTCTGATAGCCGACGAGCCCACAACCGCCCTGGATGTCACAACCCAGGCACAGGTCATGGAGCTTCTGGTGGACATTGTCCACAAGAGAGGCATGTCACTGATAATAGTCACCCACAATCTGGGTGTTGTGAACCGCTATGCCGACAGGATCTATGTCATGTACGCAGGCCATGTGGTGGAGCAGGGTACAACAGAGCAGATCCTGAAGTATCCTCATCATCCGTATACCGAGGGACTTCTTGCATCGGTGCCCAAGCTTGAGGAAGAGGTGGGAGAGAAGCTTGTTCCCATTCCGGGAACACCGCCGAACCTCACTGATATACCGGATATCTGCCCGTTCATCCCACGATGCAGGTATGTGTGTGACAAGTGCCGGAACTCCGCTATGCCTCCTCTTGAGAAAGCAGGAGAGGGCGGCAGGTATCTTGCCTGTTATGTCGATATAAATACGAATGAGGTGAGAGACAATGGCTGAAGAAAAAGATGTGATCCTTGATGTTCAGAACCTCAAGATGTATTTCAAGACAGCAAAGGGCTTCAAGAAACAGGTCGTGAAGGCTGTGGACGATGTCTCCTTCCAGGTCTTGAAGGGGCAGACCTTGGGTCTTGTCGGAGAGTCAGGCTGCGGAAAGACCACCACCGGAAAGTGCATTCTCAGGATCAACGATCCGACCGACGGCCACATAATCTACAAGGGCAGGGACATTGCAAGGCTCAAGAAGTCAGAGCTCAGAGAGAACAGAAGAGACATCCAGCTGATCTTCCAGGATCCGTACGGGTCTCTCAATCCCAGACAGAACCTGCGCACAATCCTGAAGGATGCGATTGTTGGTGACCATAAGCCGCATACCGCAGAGGAGATCAGGAGGGAGATAGACAGGCTGCTGACGCTGGTGGAACTGTCACCTTTAATGGCTGACCGCTACCCACATGAGCTTTCAGGCGGACAGCGCCAGAGGCTCGGCATTGCCCGTGCACTTGCCTGTAAACCGACCCTGATTGTCTGTGACGAGCCTGTCTCTGCTCTGGATGTCAGCATTCAGGCACAGATAATCAACCTGTTTGAACGCCTGAAGGATGAGCTTGGTCTGACCTATGTGTTCATTGCGCACGACATTGCGGTTGTGAAGCACATAGCCGATGTCATTGCTGTGATGTATCTTGGTCACATAGTTGAGATGATGGATGCAAAGCAGATCTTCAGGAATCCGGTGCATCCGTACACCAGGTCTCTTCTGTCAGCTGTTCCGACTGTGGATTATGATTCAGAGAGAACCAGGGAGAGGATAATCCTGCAGGGAGAGGTCCCGAGTCCCACCCATGCTCCGAGCGGATGCCCGTTCCACCCCAGATGTGTCTATGCCAAGGATATCTGCAGCAAGGAGTGTCCTGCCTTGAAGGATATCGGAGACAAACATTCGGTGGCTTGCCACTTTGCTGAGCAGTTCTCCAGTGAGAAATAAAAATCAGCCCGGGAAACCGGGCTGAAATCATCTTTAAATCAATCTGAATCTCACCTTGGTGCAGGTCCTTTCCAGACTTTGTTCTCTCCTGTCCATGTGTTCTCAAGGTCAAAGTAATCCTGGGCACTCATGAACGGCATTGCGCTTGCACCGTAGATTCCGTCAATCTCCTCCATGCAGGTGTACTTGTTGTTCAGGTTCTTCAGGTTCTCCCTTCCGTGCCTGATCATGGCGTTCATGGCTGCCTTGAGGAAGAAGTGCATGGTCACGAAGTTATAGCCCATTGCGGCAAGACCCGGGACATCTGCTGTGGGGTTGCCGTTTCTATCACATCCGATGTCCGGGAACATCTTCCATCCGGGCACATGGTCCGCGATGTACTTTGCCTGCTCCATGTTCCTGGGAAGGCAGAGTGTCATCTCAGCTCCTGCCTCAAGGGCCTCAAGGGCACGAGCGACGGCCTCTTCCGGATCCTCTGCCACATTTACATGGTTCCTTGCTATGATCATGCAGTCCGTGCCCTTGACGGCATCGACTGCTGCCTTGATTTTGGCGATGTAGTCCTTTCTGGAGAGAAGCTTGTTCGGTCCCTCACATGCCTTATCCTCAAGCTGTATTCCCATGGCTCCGGCACGTACCAGTCTCTCACAGTTGCGGAACACTGCAAGAGGCTCACCGAATCCGTTGTCCATGTCTACTGAGATCGGAAGGGGAGACACGCTTGAGATGTTGTATGTGATCTCACACAGGTCATCAATGGTGTGGATTCCCATGTTCGGAAGTCCGAACTGTGCTTCCTCTATCTCTCCTCCGCTGAGAAGAAGCGCCTTGTATCCTGCAATCTCAGCAGCTTTTGCCGACATGCAGTCATAGATGCATGGGGCCACTATGCATTCCTTGGCCACAAGCTCCTTCAGGGTTGTTCTTTTCTTTTTCATCTGGTACATGGTTTTTCCTCCATTATCATATCTTCAGTTCTTTGATCTGACCTCTGACTTTTGCAAAATAGACAAGAAGTGAAATCAGCGGGAATATTGCCCCGTATGAGAATACGTTTCTGATTCCGAGTTTCTGTGCGATGATTCCCAGAGTCAACGAGCAAATGCAAGCTCCTGCTTCTGTGGACATGGCAAATATGGAATTGGCCATTCCCTTTTCCTCAGGGGGAACAAGCATGACGACAATTGCGTGCATTGTGGGCGAGATAAGTCCGTTTCCGAATCCCAAAAGAAGTCCAAGGCAGATAATCGGTGCCAGGGATGTGCAGAATCTGATTCCGAACATGCAGATCTCAACACATAAGATACCGATCATCAGAGTCCATCTGGAACCGATTCCCTTTGTGATCTTTCCTACAGTAAGACGGCTGATTGCCAGCGTGATGGCCTGAACTGTGAAGAATGTGCCTATTCCTTCAATTCCTACGGTCTTTGCCCATGTGGGCAGGTATGTCACGGCTCCGCCTGCGCCAATATGAATGAAGAACATCATGATGCATGGAAACAGCATCGGAGTTGTGAAAAGGGTCTTCATTTTCTCAGAGAAAGTGTATCTCTTCTGCGTGTCCTCTTCTTTTTCTTCTGGATGCTCCCTTAGATATTCCCGTTTTCTTAAGATGGGGTCATCATATTTGAGGGTTGATCCGATTATCAGACCAATGACAACAAAAGCTGAACATGTGAAGAAGAGATACTTGTAACCGAAATGGTTGATTATGAACAGTGCCAGCGAAGCTCCGAAAGCAGAGGAAATGGTGGCGGAGAAGTTGTACTGTCCGATTCCTTCAATCAACCTGTCATCCGGGATGTAGTCTGTGGCCATGGTCGTGGTTGAAGTTGAGAATATGGAGTAGCACGGAGCATTGATTGCCCTGACTATCATGATCATCAGGACCACGTTCATGAACCCGAAGGATGAGAGGATGATTGCGAAGACTATTCCGAATATGAAGAACAGTTTCTTTCTGGGATTGTTGTTGAGAAGCTTTCCGACAAATGGTTTGCAGATAGCGGATGTCCCCATGTAGACACTTGTCATTAGTCCTGCTATGACAAGGTTGCCGCCAAGGCTTTGGACATAAAGCGGGAAGGTGGTTGCCTGAAGCTGGGCAACCATTGACACCATTGTCGCAATGAGGAACACCTTGAAGAATTGGAGTGTCCAGATTTTTCCCGAGAGATTGTTACTGTTGAATCTGTTTTTTGTCATTCAATAACTCCATTGCGGTTCTTGCGTCCCCATGGAGGAGACCTGTGATGAGAGCTTGAAATTTGTTGCAAGAATTGTTGCAATCGAATTCAAAGCACCACAGGTTTATTATACACTCATTTCACGATATCGCAACTTTAATATTGAATCAGAGATATCTTCCCAGAACCAAGGCAATCTTGTCTGCGGCTTCCTCAATGAGGTCCTTTGAGATGTTTGCCATGAGGCTGGTGCGTATCAGGCACTCGTTCTCTGCTGTGGCAGGCGGAAGAACAGCGTTGACAAAGACACCCTCGTCATACAGGTCACGCACAATCTTCAGGGTAGTGGTTCCGTCTGATGTGTAGATAGGGACAATTGGGGTGAGGGTTGGCTTGAACTTCACATTGCGTGCGGCAAGGGCGTTTCTGAGGTTGTCTGCAGCCTGTGAGAGCTGGTCCTTGAGCTCGGGATGAGCCATAAGGTACTCCAGGGCGGCAGTAGCGGTTGCGGCATTTGATGGCGGCAGGCTTGCGGAGAATATGAACGGGCGGGACATGTGACGCATGTAGTCAATGACAATATCATCAGCCACGGCAAAGCCTCCAAGGCTTGCGAATGACTTGCTGAAAGTGCCCATGATGATGTCTACCTGATCCTCAAGTCCGTAGTAGGATGCGGTTCCGCGTCCGCCTTCGCCTATTGTGCCGATTCCGTGTGAGTCATCGACCATGACGCGGGCGTTGTACTTGTGTGCCAGCTCCACGATATCCGGAAGCTTGGCGATGTCTCCGCTCATGCTGAACACGCCATCTGTGACAATGAGTTTCGGGGCATCCGCAAGCTTTTTGAGGATGCGCTCCAGTGAGTCCATGTCATTGTGATAATAGCGCTTCATTTCCGCATAGGAGAGTTTTGCGCCGTCGTAGATGCTTGCATGGTTCTCGCGGTCGCAGATGATGTAGTCACCTCTGGTGCAGATGGCGCTGAGAATTCCCAGATTTGACTGGAAGCCGGTTGAGAAAGTCATTGCAGCCTGCTT
>JAFZUN010000052.1 GCA_017618315.1 Spirochaetales bacterium | reverse complement strand
TCATTGATGAAGCCTATCAGGTTATGCAACTGGAAATTCACCGCAGGATTTGTCCAGAAATTCTGACCGGTGAACTGCATGGATATGCTGTCGGCATTGTCGAATTTCTGCTGGAATTCGCTGTCAGTCTCCCACAGCGATGTGTGTAGGTTTGTACCGTAACGCTCAAAACCCCAGCTTGAGAGAGGCACCTGCGGGACAGGGTCATACTGTCCGACTATGTTGAAGATGTTGTCATAACATCCGGGCTTGGGGTCCTTAGTCGTCCTGGGAGTCGCAAAGAGATATGCAAAGATATCCTCCTGGCGGAAAACGCCGCAATCAACAAGGTCTGCTGCCGTGATGTTGCTCACTGCAGCGGAGCGGCTGAAACCTGTTATCCAGATTTTGATCCTGCCTGTGATGTTTGCTCTTCCTATATAGCCGAATATCCTGTTCTCCACCAGGTTCGCGGCACTGGAGAAGCCCTCATGACGGGTTCCCTTCCCCACCGTGAAGTTACTGAGCCATTCATTGGAATATCCGCCTCCGCAGACGGCAACCGCAAGCAAGGTGTAAGGCTCTCCGTTTGCATCAATCATCTCTTTCCTTCCGATGATGGAGGCTACAGTGTACAGGGACGGGTTCTTGTCATAGTCATCTGTCTGGAGGTCAGTGAATCCGCAGTCCAGCATGAACTGGATGGCGTGCTCGCTGGGAGAAATGATGTCTTTGTCAAAGACCGGCCTGAATGCCGACACTGCAAGCCCCATGCTTGCCTGGGCCAGCTGGTGGTTGTACTCGGTCGCAGGCCCGTCAAAGAAAGAGTCCTCATAATCTACCGGAATCTCGGATATTGTCCTGGCAACAAGAGAGTTGGTGTACGCTGTCACCTTGATGGCGAAAATAGAACCTGATGTAAGGAACATCAAGACAATCAGAACAAAAACAAGCCTCTTATCAAATACCCTGCCCATACGCTGATGATACAACAAACGTCGTCTGAATAACAGACTGTTGATTCACATAATCCTTTGATATACCATATATGACATGAAAGTTGTAATCCTGGGAGCAGGACGCAGAGGAATCAGACTGGCCAGACATCTGGTCGAAGAAAATAAGGATGTCATCATCATCGATGAGGATGCTGAGGACGTCAACACAGCGATGTCAAAGGTTGACTGCCTTGCCATCAAGGGCAGCGGCACAAGCCTTGAGGATCTCAGTGACGCAGGAATCGATGATGCCGATGCATTTGTCGCACTCACCGGAAGCGATGAGACTAATCTTGTCTCCAGCGGAATCGCATCATCCGAGTTCAAGGTTCCACTCACAATCGCATCAATCAGAAACCTCTCCTACACCGGCTACAGCGGAATAGGCAACTCACTGATGGGAATCACTCACATAGTCAACCCCACACAGGAGGTCGCCCAGTACATCTACCAGGATGTCGAGCGCGGAATCTACAGCGACATTATCTCTTTCGAGAACTCATCACTTCTCTTGTACAACGTCTATGTCGAGAAAGACTCGCCCTACGCTGAAAAAGTGGTCAAGCAGCTCAGGCAGGAGCTGAACGCCAACTTCATCATAGCCGCCCTGAGCAGAGGCGGTGAGGCCCTGGTGCCAAGCGGAGACACTGTGGTCAGGCCCGGAGACACCCTGAGTCTTGTGGCGCAGGAGGAAAGCGTCAACCAGCTTCTCTCCTCAGTAGGCCGCAAATCGATGAAAGCAAAGCATATAGCAATTGTCGGAGCCTCCCAGGTGGCTGACTTCCTGCTTCGAGCAATCCCCAAATATCAGCACAGGGATATTGCACTTATAGACAAGGACAAGGAAGTCTGTGAGCGCATGGCCACAATCTATCCCGATGTCCTGGTTCTGAACGCTGACATCACAAATGAGGCCGTCTTTGAGGAAGAGGGACTTGGATCATATGACCTGATGCTGTGCCTGACATCAAATGACGAGCTCAACATCATCACTGCAAGCTACGCCAAGCACTTCGGAATAAAGAACAGCCTTGCACTGGTCAGCCATAATCCCAACTACATCCGCATGGCTGATCACCTTGACATAGACAACATCATCTCCACCCAGGATGTCACCGTGGATTCGCTGATGCGCTACATGCACGGCCAGAATGTCTCCAGCACACACTCACTTTTCGACGGACAGATCGAGGCCCTTGAGTTCACCATAACTGAAGGGAACCAGATCATCGGAAAGGCCCTGAAGGACATTGACATGAGGGGCAAGGGAATCATTGCCGGAGTCACAAAGAAAGACGGCAGGACCCTGATTCCAGGCGGTCTCTATGTGATTGAGCAGGACGACGCCCTGATCACCGTCATTGAGAGAAAGTCAACGGACTTCATTCAGAGGCTTCTGCATGTCGGCTCATTCATGGAGAAGAAGGACTGATCATGAATCTGAAAAAGAACATCAAGCTTCTTGCATTGATTCAGATATTCCTTGCCATACTCATGGCTGTCCCCATGATTATCAGCTACTCCTTCAAGGAGTTCAGGGCAGCCAATTCATTTTTATACACCATAATCGCAATGATCATCATCTCCGGAGGCACCCTGGTCTTGCTTCATAAGACGGAGCTGACCAATTTCCGTCAGCGTGACGGCTTCTTCTTCGTCACCTTCACATGGATAATCGCCACTGCCTTCGGTGCCATCCCGCTGGTGCTCTCTGGAGACTTCAAGTCCTACAGTGCGGCTTATTTCGAGATAATGAGCGGTTTCACCACAACAGGTGCCACAACACTCACGGACATAGAGGCATGCTACAAGGGGATCCTGTTCTGGAGAAGCATGACGAACTGGCTTGGAGGAATGGGAATCGTGGTTCTGTTCGTGGCGCTTCTGCCTGCAATCGGAGCCAACATGGGAGCTGGTTCATTCCACCTCATGGGAGCCGAATCCGTAGGACCGGTCAAAGGCAAGCTGACACCCAAAACAAAGACCACTGCAATAGCTTTATGGGCAATTTATGTAGGTTTCTCCGTTCTGGAGGCCATCTTTCTGCTTTTCGGAGGCCTGAATCTCTATGAGGCGGTGACGGTTACTTTCTCCACAATGGCAGCCGCGGGATTCTGCGTCAAGGGCGCATCGATCGGTGCATTCGGCAGCGCATATGTGGATGTGGTCGTGACAATCTTCATGATGATTGCAGGAGCGAACTTCTCGCTTTACTACAAGGCATTCACCGGAAAGCTCAAGAGTGCGCTGAAAGACTCGGAGCTGAGATGGTTCCTGACCATCTGGCTAACAGCTTCCATGCTTGCTGCGCTTCAGCTTGCCAATGCAGGCACATATGACAACTTCTTCACAGCATTCCGCTATGCGGCATTCCATGTGGCATCGGTTCTGACCACAACCGGATTTGCCACCACCAATTACCTGAACTGGCCTACATTCTCGATAATGGTCGTGGTGCTCATGATGTTCATCGGTGGCTGCGCGGGATCCGCAGGCGGAGGAATGAAGGTCACCAGGATAGAGACCCTCTGCAAGCTGACCGGCAACACCATCAGAAAGAGAATCCACCCATCTTCAGTCTCCAAGATCAGACTTGGAGATGAGATCGTCCATGATGACACGCTTCTGTCAATAGCATCGTTCTGCGCCATCTACATGATCATATGGCTGCTCGGAGCCCTTGTGCTCACAGCTTCTGGAATAGACATTGAAACATGCATGGCTGCATCTATTCTGACCCTCGGTAATATAGGAATAGGATTCGGAAGGGTGGGACCTGCAGGAAACTTCTCCATCTTCCCGCTCTGGTCGCTGTGGGTCTGCGCATTTGAGATGCTTCTCGGAAGACTTGAGATCTTCACTGTCATTGTGATCTTCTCACGCTCCTTCTGGAAGCGTTGAGCAGACGCAATCACTCGTAGTTCAAACTCTCTATCGGATCAAGCTTTGCGGCTTTTGCCGCAGGATACAGGCCGAAGAATATGCCTGTGGCTGTGGAGAATCCCACACTTAGAAGGCAAGCGCTCACAGATATGGAGAATTCCCAACCCGCCATGTTTGTCACAAGCTTGCTGATTCCTATACCAAGCAGAATTCCAACAATGCCTCCAATGGAGGTCAGCGTTATGGCCTCTGTCAGGAACTGGCTCTTAATCACAGACGGAGAGGCTCCAAGCGCCTTTCTTATTCCTATCTCCCTGGTACGCTCAGCAACGGAGACAAGCATGATGTTCATTATCCCTATTCCTCCGACAAGAAGCGAGATTCCGCCTATGGCGGCAAGGAAGATACTCAGAGTGCTGGTGACCTCGGAGACCATGTCCGCAAGTGATGCTGAGGACAGGAGGAAGAAGTTGTCACTTCCCACAAGCTCGTTCAGATAGGCCTCCACATCACTGTTGACCTTCTTGGGGTCAAAGCCGTCCTTGACCTTGATCACATAACTTCCGACCATGTCCATATGCTGGAATCTTTGTGTGAATGTGTTGAATGGAATGTAGACCGTGCTGTTATATGATGCGCCGAACGACGCGTCTTTCTCCTCCATCACACCTGTCACAAGATAGCGTTTGCCCTTGGTTCCGCTGTAGATGGTGATGTAGTTGCCCACCGCGTTGCCGCCCGGGAACAGGGCCTCTGCCGCGGAAGAGCCCAAAACTGCGACCTGACGCTTGAAGATACTGTCCTCAACAGTGAACCATGAGCCATAGGCGACATCGTAGCTGTTATTGGCAGCATAATCGGAATACACGCCCATGATGGACTGAGACTTTATCTGGTTCTCATTTCGGATCCTTGCACTGCTTGAGGCAGTGGGCATCACGACCTCTATTCCACCCACACTGCTCATCAGTCGGGTTCCGAAAAGCTCATCGAATGTGTCACGGGTCTTGGCACTGTCAAATGCGGACAAATAGAGCATGTCGTATCCGCTTGACGTTATGCTGCCGGTTATGCTGTCGGAAGCGCTGTTTCCCAGGTTCAGGATTGTCACCACAGATGCCACACCTATTATGATTCCCAGAAGTGACAGCAGAGTTCGCATCCTGCCGCCTTTCATGGAGGTCATTGCAAGCTTGATGTTCTGAAGTATCATGTCAGACCTCCCTCCTTCCGTCCCTGATGCGTATCTGAGCAGAACAGGACTTTCCGATCTCCTCATTGTGTGTGACAACCACAACCGTGTTGCCTTCACTGTTCAGCTCCTGAAAGAGCTCCATAATCTGATCACCTGTCTTTGTGTCCAGGGCTCCTGTGGGCTCGTCTGCCAGAATGATTGAAGGCTGTGTGACAATGGCACGTGCAATGGCAACTCGCTGCTTCTGTCCTCCTGAGAGCTCGTTAGGCAGGTGTCTCATCCTGTCTGAGAGCCCCACCCTCTCAAGGGCATTCTCAGCCCTCTCCCGGCGCTCGCGGTAACTCACGTCGCCGGAATAAATCAGCGGCGTCATCACATTCTCCAGGGCATTGAGCTTTCCCAGGAGGTTGAACTGCTGGAACACAAAACCGATCTTCCTGTTTCGGATGTATGCAAGTTCAGTTTCATCCAGGCCCCTTGTGTCCTCTCCGTCAATGAGTATTCCGCCGCTTGTCGGAGTGTCCAGGCAGCCTATTAGGTTCATCATGGTGGATTTCCCGCTTCCCGAGGGTCCCATGATGGCTGTGAAATCACCCTTGTATATCTTCACGGAGATTCCGTCCAATGCCTTGACCACAATGTCACCGACAATGTAGTACCTGTGCACATCATGCATGTAGATGATGGGAATACGCCTCGAGTCTATCATTGCCTGGATGTCGGGTCTGTCCATCTCTCTCATCGGAAACCCCGGTCAGTTGGAACCTGTCATGGACGTGATGCGTTTTGTGATCAGATTCTCGATTGATCCGAGCATGCTGTACGCAAGGACATCACCTGCCTTCACGTCACCGTCAAGTATTTGATAGAGATTTTCTCCAAGGTACTTCACAGTAACATCGACAGTCTCATATGTGCCATCATCCAGGACCTTAGTCACAGTGCTCTTGCCCCTGCTGGTTGTGACCGCAGCCTGAGCCACAAGAAGAAGCTTCTGGTCCTCAGTCACATCAATGCTTCCGCCGAACGAGAAACCCGGCTTGAGTGTTGCCGGAGGATTGTCAATGACAATCTCGACATCCATGACTCCGATTCCCTGGTTCGTGTATCTGCCTATCATCGGGATATAGCTCACCCTGCCCTCGATTGTCACTCCGGGACTTGAGTCACTGGTGATTGACACGGGGGTTCCTACTTTTACCATCTGGATGTCTATCTCATCAACCTCGACGGTTGTCTTGAGCTTGCTGTCATCTATGATTGTTATGGCAGCAGAACCTGCTGTGTAGTAATCGCCCTCACGTATGGAGACCGAGACAACAACCCCGTCAAAGTCAGCATAGGCCTTCATGTTGTCCAGTTTATTCCTGGCGCTGTCCAGCCTCATCTCCAGAAGCTCGATGTCCCTTGAGGATGTGGTTCCTCCCATCTTGGCGGTCTCTATCTGCTTCTCAAGATTTGCAACCTCGTACTGCTGATCCGAATCATCGACAGTTGCCAGAAGCTGGCCTTTAGTGACCCTGTCTCCTTCCGAGACAAAGACTCCTGTCACAGCTCCGGTTCCCCTGATCTGGACCTTCTGCGTGTCAAATGCCTCCACAGACCCTGAGACATCAATGGAAGTGTGATACGTCTCCTCTCTTACAACAGTGGTGCTGATGTTCTGTGGCACAGAGTAGTCGACCTTCTCCTGCCAGGGGAAGACTCCGTTAGCAATCTTGTATGCATAGATGCGCCATCCGGCAATAAGCAGGGCAACGATGACTATGATGATTATCCACTTCTTGATTTTCTTGCGTCTGAGCCTCTTAGCCCGCTCGCTCCTTACTTTTTTCTCACTGTCCATAGAAACCTCACAGCTGCAGTGCAGCTATCCTGTTCTCGAGGATTAAAGCATTGATCTTGTAGACCATAGCCTGGATCTCATCTTTCTCAACGCTAAGTTGCGCATCCTCAAGATCACGCATCGTGACAATACCCTTGTCATACATCTGCTGCGTCCTCTCAAGGATCAGCCTGTCATAGTTTGAGCTGACCTCGAACTGGGCCAGGTCTGAAAGATGGTTGTTCACATCTGATTTCAGGGACGCAACCTCATTCTTATAGTTCTGTAGTGCATTGTCATAATCAATCTGAGCCAGAATTACCTTGTTCTGCAGGCTCTGAAGCGTAAGGGCGTCTGTCTGCGTGGTCTTCTTGTTGCTCCATGTACCCTTTATGGTGATGTAGGGAAACAGCTCCTCCGACTTGTAATCAGCCCCTGCCTCAGCCCCTATTGAGTAATTAGAGCCGGATATAGTTCCGGATACGGAACCATTTGCAGTGGTGTTAAGGTCGTTTCCGTTGGTCTGAGTCATTGTCATGTTGGAGTTTGCTCCAAGCTGCAGCTTTGTGCTTGTGCCGGCAGCCACATCAACTGCCTGCTTTGCCACCTGAAGCGACATGTCCGATACAAGAACTGTTGAGTTTCCGCTCTCAAGAGCCTCAATGGAGAGATCAGCATCCCTTACAGAATCAGGTCGCTCAAAGTCAATGCCATAATTATCCTTGAATGACTTAAGCAGATCCGCATGCTTTTTCTCCAGTGTCTCCAAGGCCACCCTGCTGCTCTCAAGCCGCATCTGGCTCTGCAGGTCCTTCAAGCTGTCCGGTGTGATATCGCCGGATGCAAGTGCTGTCTCACGGTCCCGGACCAGACGTTCGTAAGAAAGACGGCTGCTCTTTATGTTAATCTCACTCTGCAGGATAGAAGCTATGCTCTGAAGGACTGAGTTCTCGAACTGAATGAGGCTCTTCTGATAGCTGATGTCCTGTGAAATTTGATTTGATAGCTTTGTAATGTCTTCTCTGGTATCGATATATGAGTCAAGCTTGATTGTCTTGCTGTATGTGACATCAGGGGTGAATGACAAGAAGCTGTCACCGGACTGATAAAATCTTGTGACATTTGAGAGCTTGAAAGTCAGAGTCGAGTCATTCTTCTCCGGAAGTGTTATCATTGCATACGGGCTCATCATGAAGATTGATTTGCCCACGTCCTCCTTTTGGACAGTCACGTTGCCGGATGAGATAGTCACTGACATAGTCGGATCCACATCCGCTATCTGCCTGTTCAGGATGGTGTTCTCCCTGTTGATGTTGAGTGTCCTGATAGTGGTGCTGTTCTCCATGGCCTTCTGAACCAGATCATCTGCGCTCAGGGCATGTGCACAAAGCACAAAAGCCGAAAGGACAATGGTGCAAAACACCCGTCTTATTTTTCTTCCCATGGGACTAAAATACTGTTTAGCAGTACAGAAAGGCAACCTTTTCACCATGTTTTCCCCTGTATTTTTACATTTTCCCATTAACTGTCAAACAAATTGCATATATATTGGTTTCTCGTTATACTGACAAACATATTATTTTTAGTGAAAGGAAAAGAGCCTCAAGGCTTTTCATCATATGGACACACGAATAATCGATGGAACCCTTTATGCCCGCATGATAAAGGAAGGCACAAGGGAACTGAACAGAAACAGACAGACGGTCAATGACCTGAATGTCTTTCCCATTCCGGACGGGGATACCGGCGATAACATGTTCATGACCATGGACGGAGGTTCTCAGGCTGTGGATCCGGGCTGTAAAGACCTTGGAAAAAACGCAAGACTGACCGCACAGGGAATGTTCATGGGCGCCAGGGGAAACTCTGGTGTCATCCTATCCAGAATCTTCAAGGGAATTTCACTTGGCCTTGCTGATGTCACTGAGGCAGATATCAAGGTATTCATGAAGGCACTCTCTGACGGTGTCTCCGAGTCATACAAGGCAGTCTCACAGCCTGTTGAGGGCACAATCCTCACAGTCTTCAGGGAGGCTGTAGAGTTCACCGGAAAATCCGTCAATGACAGCACCACATTCGAGATGATGTTCGAGGAGCTTCTGGATGAGATGTCAAAGTCCCTCAAGCACACGCCAGAGCTTCTTGATGTCCTGAAGCAGGCAGGAGTGGTTGACAGTGGAGGAGCCGGTCTGATCTACATCTTTCAGGGAATGGAGAACGCCTTGCTGGGTCTTGAGACCGAGGACAGTAATGATAAAGAGAGCCAGAGCGGTCCCAAGAAACCGGATCTGACAAAGTTCAATGAGAACAGCGAGCTGATTTACGGCTACTGCACGGAGTTCATCCTCCAGCTGATGACAGCCAAGGTCGGAGATGTCAGCAAGTTTGATGAGAAGGTTGTCTTTGATTACCTTGCCTCCGTGGGAGAGTCACTTGTGGCATTCCGCGACGGCAGCATCATACGTGTCCATGTCCACACAAAGACCCCTGGAGATATCCTGAACCACTGCCAGCAGTGGGGAGAGTTCCTCACCCTCAAGATTGAGAACATGACTGTCCAGCACAATGAGACCATAGGTCATGAGAGGCCTACTCTGGAGCTCACGACAAAGAAGCCCAGAAAGCGCTTCGCCACGGTCACGGTTGCAGCAGGTGACGGAATATGTGAGATCTTCCGAGAGGTCGGAGTGGATGCGGTCATCAACGGTGGCCAGAGCATGAACCCCTCCGTCAAGGATTTCATTGATGCATTTGAAACCATAGACGCACAGACCATAATCGTGTTCCCCAACAACGGCAATGTCATCCTGACAGCCCGCCAGAGTGCTGATGTCTATGACAAATCAGAGATAGTTGTGATTCCTAACAAAGACCTCGGAACCGGTTATGCGGCCATCTCAATGCTTGATGCCACAAAGAATAACACTGAGGAGATGGTTGAGGCCATCAATGCCAGCATGGAGGGTGTGGTGACCGCAATGGTCAGCCAGGCCAACAGGGACACGGAGCAGGACGGAGTACAGATAGTAAGCGGTCATTACATTGGTTTTGCAGGCAGCACGGTCTACACTGACAACTCTGACAGAGCTGCAGCCGCACTTGATCTGGCCGAAAAGCTCAACGCAGGAGACTACAGCATACTGATGCTGATAAAGGGAAAGGATGTCCCTCAACAGGAGGCCGATGAGCTTCTAGGGACACTTGAGAAGAAATACAGGCTCACCGAAATAATTCCGATAGACGGAGAGCAGCCCATCCACGATTACGTGATGATACTCGAGGAATAAGGAGAGAGAAATGAGTTACGTTCTATTTACAGATTCAGACTGTGACATGACCCCTGAACTTGCAGAGGAATACGGTTACAAAACCATAATCAGCATGCCGTACAGCATTGACGGCAAGACAACTTATCCGTACGTCGATTTCAAGACATTCGATGTCCACGGATTCTACAACCAGCTCAGGGAAGGAGTCCTGCCGAACACCAGCGCAATCAGCGCCCAGCAGTACTACGATTACTTTGAGCCGGAGTTCGCACAGGGCAACGATATCCTCTACGTCCATTTCTCCGCCGCAATGACCATGACATTCAACAACATGGCCCAGGCACTTCAGGATCTCAGGAAGAAATACCCGGAGCGCAAGCTCTACCAGATCGATACCA
Organism: Spirochaetales bacterium; assembly: GCA_017618315.1. Classification (GTDB taxonomy): domain Bacteria; phylum Spirochaetota; class Spirochaetia; order Sphaerochaetales; family Sphaerochaetaceae; genus UBA9732. Next base: position 11,836 of record JAFZUN010000052.1, on the reverse strand, counting down.
AGGGAATCACAACCATCAGCCTTGGCATTTGCCTTGAGGTCGGAAAGATGTACAAGGACGGAAAGAGTGTCGACGAGATCCTCAAATGGGCAGAGACAGGCGTGGACACATTCGCGATGTACTTCTATGCCGATGATCTTAAGTTCTTCAAGCACAGCGGAAGAGTAAGCGGACTGACAGCCACAATGGGAAGCATCCTGGGAATCAGGCCACTTCTCTACATGAGCGCTGATGGCAAGATGGACAGCTACGGAACAGCCCGCGGCAGAAGACGTGCCATCGAGGCAGTTGTAGGAAAGGTCCTTGAGCTGGGTGATAAGCCTGCGGAGCACAGGATCCTCATCGGACACACAGATGCCGATGAGCTTGTCCAGGAGACGGTAAGCTATCTCAAGGAGAAGCTCGGAGACAACCTGGACATCATGATTGTTCCGGTCAATCCCACAGCAGGTTCACACTGCGGACCAAACGCCCTTGGAATCTGCTTCCGCGCCATCCACAGGTGATTGAGATAATGATAACGATTGAAGAAGTAAAGACACCCAGGCAGATCAGGCAGTTCATTAACTTCCCGCTGAAGCTGTACAAAGGGAACCAGTATTTTGTTCCGCCTCTCTATGCTGATGAGAAGGCAATGTTCAAGCCTGACTACCACTACAGGGTAACCTGCGAATATGTCTGCTACAACGCCTTCCGTGACGGAGAGATGGTCGGCCGCATAGAGGGAATCCTCCAGAAAGCCAGCAACGAGAAGCGCAACGAGAAGCGTGTGAGATTCACCCGTTTTGACAGCATTGATGACCAGGAAGTGGCAAATGCCCTTTTCGGAGCTGTTGAGAAGTGGGCACTGTCAAAAGGCATGGACACCATCGTGGGACCGCTCGGATTCTCAGACCTTGAGAGGGAGGGACTTCTGATTGACGGTTTTGACCAGCTCTCCACCTTTGAGGAGCAGTACAACTATCCCTATTACCAGAAACTGATCGAGAACCTGGGCTATGAGAAGGAAGTCGGCTGGACTGAAAGCATGATCATGCCACCTGACGAGGATGACGGCACCCTTGAGAAGATGGCGGACTTCTTACTCAAGCGCTACGACCTTCATTTCGGAACTGCCAAGAACATAAATCAGTGGATAGCAAAGTACAAGGACCAGTTCTTTGACATCATGGACCGCACTTATGCTAATATTTACGGCACGGTTCCGTTCACAGACGGCATGAAGAAGAGCCTGATCTCAAGCTTCAAGCTGGTGATTGACCTTGACCATGTGGCTGTGATTCTGGACAAGAATGAAAAAGTCGTCTGCTTCGGACTCTGTTTCCCCTCAATCGCCAAGGCGGTTCAGAAATGCAAGGGACATCTGACTCCTGCAGGTATAGTCAGGCTGCTTTGGGCAATCAAGCACCCTGAGATCATAGATCTCTGTCTTGTCGGAGTTGACGAGGAGTACACGAACCGTGGAATCAGCGCCATAATCTCTTCTGAGCTCCTGAAGATGCTCAAGTCTCCCAAGATCAAATACGCTGAGACAAACCTGAATCTTGAGACAAATTACCAGATACAGAACCAGTGGAAGAGATTCAAGGAGATCAAGCACAAGAGAAGGATCTCAGTTACTAAGAAACTGGCATAGGAAAGAAAATGATAAGAATAGCAGTAGACTGCTTCGGAGGCGACAGAAGCCCCCAGGCCAACATAGACGGAAGCCTCTCGGCACTTGAGAAGAACCATGATCTTTATGTCATCCTCACAGGTGATGAGAGCATAATCAAGGATAACCTCAACGGAAAGAGCTATGATGCATCAAGGCTGGAGATAGTCCATGCACCTGCAATCATCACACCGGATGAGAAGCCCACAGATGCAATAAGGCTCAAGCGTGACAGCTCAATGATGGCTGCGGTGAACCTCCTGAGAAAAGATGACACAGTAAGCGGCATGGTCAGCACAGGATCCACAGGAGCTCTTGTTACGGCAGCTGTTCTGAGAATCGGAAGACTCAGAAATGTCATCCGTCCCTCATTCTGCCCCATTCTGCCTACAATGGCAGGCGGAATTGTGGGTGTCTGTGACAGCGGCGCCAACGTTGATATCTCACCAGAGCAGCTTCAGCAATATGCCGTATTCGGAAGTATATACCTGAAGACAGTATACAATATTGAGAATCCAAGGGTTGCTATGCTTAATATCGGCACAGAAGCCGGAAAGGGAGATGAGCTCAGGAAGCAGGCCTACTCACTTCTGGAGAACACTCCCGAGGTCAATTTCGTGGGCAACATGGAGTCCAGGGATCTACTTACCGGAAACTATGTCCTGGTTGTATGTGACGGTTTCTCAGGTAACGTACTGGTCAAGACAACAGAGGGAACCGCTATTGAGCTTCTGAAGAAGCTGAAGAAGGAAATCTACTCAAAGACAATCTACAAGATCGGTGCAGGACTTATGAAGGGACTGTTCACCGACCTGAAGGAATTCATGAACTATCAGAACTACGGCGGAAGCGTGCTTCTGGGCACATCCAAGGTTGTTGTGAAAGGACATGGAAGCAGCAATGCCACAGCGGTTGAGAAATGCATTGAGCAGGCTCTTGGCATGGAGCGCAACGCTTTCGCGGAAAAGACGGAAAGTCTGCTTGACCGTATAGCAGAGAACAAGGAGAACGCAAATGAATGAGAATCTTTTCAATGAAGTGAGAAAGGTACTGGCAAAACAGCTCAGGAAACCCGAGGACATAATCAAACCTGAATCAAAGATCATCGATGATCTTGGCGCGGATTCACTGAACATCCTGATGCTCCTGATGACAATCGAAGAGGATTTCGGCATCAAGGTTCCAGATGAGGAGCTTGCAGTCTTCAAGACTGTCGGAGATGTCGTGTCTTTCCTCGAGAAACAGTCTAATTAACCAAACAGAGCTATACTGTTCCATGGGAGGAAACCATGGAACAGAAATCACCCGGCAAATTCTCTGACTTTTTCTGAAATCACGGTTTTCACTTTCTCCCAATTTAAGGGAAGCAGCATTCTGGGCATAGGCATGTCGTCTGCATCATCAAAGAAAACAAGACTTCTTAGAGCTGTTCCAACATTACCAGTGGAGTATTTTGCCTTGAACCATCCAAGAATTGCTTCGAGCGAATGATTTCCAAGAAGATAATACAGATCAATGAAATCCTTCTTGGTTCCCCGGTTGATTATCGCATTGATCTTCATTGCGCCGATATCCGGTATTGAGGCAAGACGGATTCCTGACTCAGACAAAGCAGGTTCGAGCCATGGGTAATCATATCTGACGAAATCTGTTTTGATTCCATTAACAGTGAAGAACTGCATTGACTTCTGAACATTGTCAACAACAAGATTGCCGCACTGTTTCAATAAAGGCTCAAGAGGACCGTCGGTATTCCAAGTCCCGAACAAATCAAGATCAACAGATATCCTGTGCCCGATCTGCAGAGCAAGTGCCGTCCCGCCAACAAGACGAAGTTCTGAGAACTCAGGAATTCTCTGAATGGCCTTCAACAGCTGCAGGGTCTCATCATCTATTGTGTTGAAAAACATCTGAAACTCTCTTTTGGGACATTTCCCACACAAGAAATAAAAGCAAGAGCCTTAGCATCCAAGCACCTAATATTTTGAGCCTCTTTAACAATCACCTTCAGTGAATAACGACTTTTGAGGCTTTTCCAGTCTGAAAGGTCGCCTCTCTCAAGTACCCTTTGAATTATGAAACGCCTATACTTCTCATCATCGATTTCAGATATATCCACATCCCAAAACAATGATGGTGTAAACCTGCAAAGAAACGAACTCATATGAACAATATAACATAATTCTCAAGAATGGGGGAACAAACAAGAGAAACGCATTACTGCCCGCATCGAGCTACTTGCAGACTTCAAGACTGTCGGAGATGTTGTAACATTTCTCGAGAAGCAGAAGTAAACCAATCAGAGCTATAATCTTCCATGGAGGTGTCCATAGAAGAAAAGCTTTATGTCGGAGTTGATCTCCACAAGACTCAATTCACGATCTGTGTTCCTAAGGGAAGCAGTGTTATTGAAGAAGGAACTCGTTGAGAAGAGTAATGGCAAGATCACAGCAACAGCTAAGATTGAGTTCTGATTCAACTGATTGCTAATGAAATCGGTCACCTTCGGGTGGCCCGATTTCAGTTCATGGATACAACATAAAAAAATTGAAGTTTTTTCTTTTAAGCTGAAATATTATCGGCACTTTTCTCGTATATGTCTTTGAATGGCAGAGAGCCGGAGTCTCCGGTCTGTCTTTCGGAAACCAGACATAAGGAGAAAAACATGAAGGACTCCATTTTAAACAAGGAACACAAGGACAGGCTCTTCAAGTACATCTTCGGGAGAGCGGAGAAAAAGGAATGGCTTCTGAGCCTTTACAATGCGGTGAACCACTCGCATCATGACAACCCGGATGACATCACAATCACAACAATCGAGGATGTCATCTATATCAGCATGAAAAATGACCTGTCATTTCTGATCGGGAACACCATGTCTTTCTATGAGCACCAGAGCACCTTCAACCCCAACATCCCCCTGAGGATGATGCTGTATGCAGGCAGGGTATACTCGAAGTATGTGAAGGACAGGAAGAACAGGATCAGCCTTTACAGCTCAATCCCGCAGAAGGTTCCCGTGCCTAAGCTCATCTGTTTCTACAACGGACTCAGGGACATCGGCGAGAACATGGTGTTGCGGATGTCCGAGGTCATGCCCGGATGGGACATATCCGACTTGGACGCAAAAGTGCTCATGCTTAATATCAACTGGGGACGCAACAAGGAGCTGATGGATTCCTGCAAGCCCTTGTCGGAGTATTCCATTTTCACTGCAACTGTGAGACAATTGTATTCGGAGACAGGAGACAGGGATTATGCGGTCGAGGCCGCAGTCAGGAACCTGCCTGAGGATTCTGAGATCAGGGCCTTGCTGGAGGCCAATATGGCGGAGGTCAAGGAGATGTGCCTTACTGAATACGATGAGGAGAAAGAAAAGGAAATCCTGAAAGAACAGTACCTTGAGGAGGGACGTGCAGAAGGTGTAGCCATGGGCACCAACAGAATGGGCAAACTTATGACCAAACTGTTCGAGCAGAACCGAATTGAGGATGCAAAGAAGGCTTCTTCTGATTCAGCCTTTAGAGATGAGTTGTTCAAGGAATTCAGTATTTTATGATTGACCGGCACTGTCTGAGGTCACCTTAGGGTGGCCGTTTTTTTTTCGATCACGCTCTGGTGCAGATTTCTTTTCTGGTTTTTGCCCGAAAATGTTGGGATCTGGGTATGCTCACGGATGCCACAACATGCGGACATTGCCGGATGTTTACTTTTTGCCGGTTTCTAAGGGGAAAAAGTTAACATCGTATACTTTTCAGCTCAATTCGAAGCATTTAAGTATACAAGTCAAAGATCCGGGTCTTTATGGTCCTGGATCCACTGGCGGAAAAACATCCGGTTCCAGAAGAGAACGGTTTCAGAGGCTTCTCCTGCTCGTGCCTCCAACCCCAACAAAAACGTGCCTGATCCTCTTTTCTCAATACCCTATTACAACTCCCAAGGCTATGAAGCCGATGACCAGTAGAAGGTTAACGGCAAAGAGCGGAAGGCTCTTCTTAACCCATTTGAAGTAGTCTACCTCTATCATTGAAAGCGATATCAGAAGCACAGGGGATGTCGGGAAGATCACGTTTGTGTAGCCATCACCGAATGTATAAAGCAGAACCAACATCTGCTTTGAGAGCCCTGTGTTCACCATCGCCAGAAGCCCCATCACTAGAATAGCCTTTGCTGTGGAAGAAGAGATGAAGAACTCCAGAAGCAGCACAATCAGATAAATCACCAGAGCAACAGTGATGGGACTGTGCCCCTCAATCAGCACATTGATCTGATGCACAATTGTTGGAAGAACCGCACCTTCCTCGAACACAAACTTCACAGAGGCCGCTATGGCGATGAATGCAATGGTGGGCATTGCACCAAGGAATCCGTCAAGAAAGCTCTTCATGGGCTTTCTCACGCTTCCTGAGGCCAATACTCCGGCAAGCGGTCCGAAGATCAGAAAGTATGCAGTGAGTATCACAACCGCATAGCCCCTGAGCGAATCGCTCATGGATGCAACAATTATCAGTACCAGGGATACAAGCAGGAACACCGTATAAATCAGCTTGATCTTCTTCTCGCTGCCTGAGGAAAGCTCAGTTCCGGTCTGCGAGAGACGCAGATTCTCATCATATCTTGTTGTGAGGCTTGCCTTTGGATTTCTGGTGATCTTTCTGACATACATAAGGATAAAGGCCATCAGAAGGCCGAACATCACAACAAAGATAATGATCCTGAACCAGATGTGTTCCATGGGATTCGCACCGATTATCTCTGAGGCAAGAAGGACCGTGAACGGGTTTGTGATTGCTCCGGCAAAACCGAATCCGCATGCGATTATACAGCATAGAAAACCCGTGAATGAGTCAAATCCCACCATCAGGCACAGAGCTGTGACAATGGGAAGCATTGTGAGCATTTCCTCAAAGAGCCCCAAGAAGGAACCGAAGCAATAGAACACAAGAGAAATAAGTACAATCAAGACATATCTGTGTCCTATGAAGCGCTCTGAGACTGCCCCCACCAGTGCCTTGATTCCACCGACATCATTCATCACCTGGAAAGAGGCTGATATGACAAACAGGAACAGTGAGAGCATTATCAGTGTCAGTCCGTCCCCTGATGCAAACACAAGAACCGGTGCAAGTATTCCCCTTATGACAGAAATGCTGCCAGCACCCTCTATCGGAATGTATTCAAGATAATTGACCTCTCCGTCCGGAAGAGTACCGAACCTGCCTTTGGGAACAATGTATGTAAGTACAATCGAGAATACCAGAAGTCCAAGCAGCAATGCTGAGACCTGAATGAATGTCTTTTTTGAAATATTTATCAGTGTTTTCTTCTTTTCGGTTCCCATGGTTCAACTATACGTCAAATAGAGAGTGTACTTCAATTTGTTTGAAAAAAAATCGGCCACCCTGAGGTGACCGATTTAATTGCTCGTTTCCGACTTATCAGAAGCTGATTGTCACATAAGCTGAGATTGTTCCAGCCTTCTTGATTGAATCACCAGCCTTGACGAAGTCTGCTCCGGAATACTTGAGACCGACCTTTGCATTCTCAATGATTGCATTGGAATAAATCTCACACTCGAAAGCAAGCTTTGTAAGAGCATCAGCATCCTTGTTTGCGAACTGGAAAGACGGTGAAATCTTTGCTGTTGCAACAAACTTCTCTGCTGTGTACTTTGCGCTCAGGATGAGATCAAGAGTCTTGGCATAGATCTTGTAGGTCTCTGTCAGGCTCAGCTCAAGAGCTTTCTTCTCAAGAAGCTTTGCACTCTCTGTTGCAGAGATTGTGATCTCTCTTCCCTCGATAAGAGCATCTGTGATCTCAACATAACCGGTGACACCGACCTCTGTGTTCTCGTCGATCTCGAATGTGTAACCGGAGCTGAGCTTTGCATCAAGCTTAAGCTTATCAGCATCATCGCCAGCATAAGCCGCAAGAAGCGGGATAAGCTTGCCAGGTGTTGCATAGACATTAAGGGTGACGCTGCACTTGTCGTTCACATTGTACTTTGCATTTGCTGCAGCTTCGTACATGAATGCACCGTCATCGTACATTGCATCAAATCCGACATCTGCTGTCAGGCTGTCTGCCTCGTAAGCAGCTCTCACGCCGCCGCCGAGATATGTAGCTCTGGCAAGAACATCAGAATTGTTTGCATATGCACCATAACCGCCAGCCTGGACCTTGACCTGATTGTCAGCGAACTTGAACTCAGGAGTTCTTGCATGGCCGTAGAATGTGTACTTATTCTCGTCGTTAGCCCATGTTCCCTGAGCTCCGAATCCACCATACCAGTCCTTGTACTTGACAGTGAAACCAGCGATTGCCTGATGATCATCCTTGACTGTATCGTACTTGGCTGTGCCGTCTGCATTCTTTGCATAGTGCTTTGCGTAGTCAACACCCTTATCAACCTTCAGCAGACCAATGATGAGATCCTCACCATAGTGAATCTCGGCCTTTGTAAGGTTAACTTCGTACTCACCATGGAAAACACCTGCACCATCAGCAGCCTTGTTGAGACCGAATGTTGCGCTTCCATCAATAGCGAGCTCTGCCCACAGATCTGTCTTGTGCTCACCGACCTCAACTGCTGTTGTGTCAACCTCAAAATCGAAGGAATACTGCCAGGAAGCCGCATTGACGAAGCTCCATGTCTTGAATCCATCATCGTTCTTGTCAAGGGCGACATCAAATCTAAGACCAGCAGAACCAGTCAGTTTTCCAGCAAAAGCAAAGCCAGCGACAATCAGCGCAATCAGAATAATGATAATTGATTTCTTCATACTCTGTGTCTCCTTGTCAAAATTACTGTGGGAAAGCGATTGTCACGTAAGCTGTAACTGCACCCTTCTTTGTGATCTCATCAGCTGCGTTCTTAGCAAAGTCAGCACCTGTGTACTTGAGACCAATCTCTGCATTCTCGATAATCTTTGTTGACTTGATTCCAGCCTCGATCTTGATGGCTGTGACCTTGACCTCGTCACCGAACTTGAAGGAGATGTCCTTAGCCTCAACCCAAGCAACGAACTTCTCAGCTGTGTACTCAGCCTTGGCTGTGAGCTTGAGAGTCTTTGCGAAGATCTTGTAAGTCTCGCTGAATGTAAGAGCAAGAGCCTTCTTCTCAAGAAGCTTGACAGTCTCTGTAGCAGAAACTGTGATCTCTCTCTTGTCAATCAGAGCATCTGTGACCTCAACATATCCGCTCACACCAATCTCCATGTTGTCATCAGACTTGATGGTGTAACCTGCGGCTGCCTTGGCATCGAGCTTGAGGGACTTCTCATAGTCACCAACATAAAGAGCAGCTGTATCAGCAACAGGGAAGATTCTTCCAGGAGTTGCATAGACGTTCAAAGAAACAGTGTCCTTGTCGTTCAGCTTGTAAGCTCCGTCTGCAGCAACCTCAAAGAGGAACTTGCCATCTTCATTCTCAACATTAGGCTTGTTGAACTGGAGATCAGCAGCAACGTTACCGGAGATCTTCTCAGCCTTGTAACCGGCCTTTGCAGCACCGCCAATGACTGTGCGGTTTGCCCAATCGCCACCAAGGAGCGGCTGGTTTGAAAGAGCAAAATATGCAGCACCGGCAACAGTAAGCTCGTCGTTGATCTTGACAGGAACTTCAACATGACCGAAGAGGTTGTAGAAGCTGTCGTCGTCATTCCACTGACCCTTAGCTCCGAATCCTCCGGTGATGTCCTTGTACTTGACTGTGAAGCCAGGAAGATAAGCTGCACCAGGTCCCTTAACTGCGCTGGCAAGAGCGCCGCCGACCTTCACTGAATAATGCTTTGCATAATCAGCTGCTGCACCTGAGTTCAGGAGACCGAAGACAAGATTCTCACCATAGTGGATCTCAGCCTTTGTCAGCTTGACAGCATATGCACCATGGAACTCACCCGCAGCGTCAGCTGCCTTGTCCAGACCGGTTGTTGCGCTTCCGGAAATAGCAAGCTCTGCCCAAAGGTCTGTCTTATGCTCGCCGACCTCAACCTTAGTTGTGTCAAACTCAAAGTCAAAAGAATACTGCCATGCCTTATCGTTGCTGAAACCCCAGGTCTTCTCATCAAGGTCAACCTTGAAGCTGAGACCAGCGGATCCCTTGAGCGTTCCTGCAAAAGCAACGCCAGCGACCAGCACCGCAATCAAAAGTACGATAATACCTTTTTTCATACTTCCTCCAATAATTTCGGGGCTGGCCCAAGACCAGCTTTGTCCCTTTTTTCTCGTTATACAGAAGCCATTTTAACAATGTGCTCCATAACTGTCAAGAAAAACCAAGCAAATAGCACTTTGTTACATGTTTTTTGATGTTTTTTTTCGTTTGACAGCTAACTTCTTACAGCACATAGGCAAATTCAGAAGATTCATTGCCGTTGTTCCAGTCTTTGACATCGTAAATAACACTCTCAAAGGTGTCCGAGACCTCGGTGTCATGTCTTGAGAGAGTCTGTCTCAGGAACAAAGAATCGGGTCCGAACGGCATTGTGACCTTCTCGACTCCGTTTCTCTCAAGCTCCCTGTTGAAAAGATCGAACATCAGGCTGAAAAGCCCCATCTCCCGGTCCTGTTCTTCAATATAATAAAATAGGATACAAACACTGTTCTGTATTCTCTCATAAATCAGAGCTCCGCAAGGCTTGCAGTTGCAGACTATCTCAAAGGCTTCTTTGCCAGTGAATGCATCTATCACTTTTTTTCTGACAGGATCATCTGACACAAAGCATTCAAGAAGACCCGTGCAGTATGCATCAAGGCTATCCAGATGATTAACCTCGAAATCCGCTAGAAGCTCACCCTCGGAAAGCTCGTCTTCCTCAAGTTCATCCGATGCCCTGTCTGAGGAGAAATGATCCCTGTACCAGCTCTTGATGTAAGACCTCATCCTGCGGTCCTTGAAGTCATACCACTGCTTCATGGCTTCCGGTTCAGATGCAAGAACATCCCTGAAACGGCGGAACACCCCGCGTTCCTTGGAATTAAGCTCGTTGATGAGTTTCTTCTTCAGCTCATGATTCTGACATGAGTTTGTGTATGCCACCATGAGCTGGTAACCGTCAGAGCTACTCCATGGCGGAAGATCAATCAGATTCTCTTCTGAAGGAGCCTCCACATCCGCGAATTCAGGGCTGTAAAGGGTTCCGGTGCTGATATCCAGCATGTATTCCACATCCTGGTTCTCCATTCCGAACATTATCTCAGAGAGTATCTGGTCATTGAATCTGGGAAGTCTGTATCTTCTGCTCATGTCCGTATGTTAGCACATTTTTTGTCATCTTACACAGGATGATGTCATCGAAGAATGCGAAGAACGTCATCAATCGTCAAGAAATGAACCATGGAAACCCAGTTTCGAAAGCTCGAACCAGATCTGATGTTCCTCGGTGGCCTTCCCCTTTTTCAAGATCATGTCCCTTGCCTGGGAAGCAAGCTCTGATGTGTATTCAGGCGTGTAGATTTCAGAGACAACACGCTCTGAGGTATGTCTGTCGGCACCTTTTGCGGCAAGACGCTGCAAGACAAGGCTCTTCCCCTCCGGGTGGCGCTTGTTGCTTGAACGGACAAAAGCGCGGACGTAGCGCTCCTCATCCAGGGAGTCGTCATCCTCCAGGGAATCCAGCACAGAGTCTATGGTCGTTTGGTCATGGCCCTTTGAACGCAGCTTGATTGCAAGCTCTCTCCTGTTGTGCTCGCGGAGGCTGAGATATCTCAGTGCCTGATCAAGGCACTTATTGAAAAAAGAGGAGCCGTCCCCTTTCTGAGTCGGCTCCTTGTTGCAAGCAATTTCTTTCATACCTTTGAATATTATATCTGCTTGTATAGTCTTCAGATTTCGCGGCTGAACCCTGAAGTTTTTCCAGTCCGCCGGAAGACTGCGATGAGATGAGAAGACAGTGCTCTGTGCACGGCTTCGAATCGAAACGCAGAAATTCCGGATGGAATGGTAAAACTTATCTCTTGGAGAACTGGAACTTGCGGCGAGCTCCGCGCTGACCGTACTTCTTTCTCTCGACCATTCTCGGGTCTCTGGTAAGGAAGCCGTTTGCGTGAAGGGCAGGCTTGTTGGCCTCGTTCTCTGCGACGAGGGCGCGGGCGATGCCGTGGCGGCATGCACCGGCCTGGCCGGAAGGACCACCGCCTGCGACGGTGATGACGATGTCGAACTTGCCTTCGTTGTCAGTA
>JAFZUN010000051.1 GCA_017618315.1 Spirochaetales bacterium | reverse complement strand
TGAGAATGATCTGATAGAATTCGGCATCGGGCTTTGAGTAGTGGATCTCATGCGACGCATAGAGCTTGTCAAAGCAGTCTAGCGGACGTTCCGGCATTGCCTTGCAGTACTCCCAGTGACCGGCGAATGTGTTTGACCCTGATACCACCCTGTGACCGCGTCTGCGAAGTGCCTTGATGATTTCAATCATGGGCTGGTTGACGGTCGGATGATAGTAAGTCAGCATCAGGTCATCGTTTGAAAGATCAAGGTTGTACTTGTACTCGAACATCCTGTACATGATCTCGGGCCCGCAGAAACCGTCCATTATGGGTTTGCTGTATGCCGCCCAGTCGGATCTGACCTCGCTCTTGTCAAGCTTGTAATGTGCGCTGAACTCATCCATGACGGAAGGATGGAATACCACCACTCCGCCGATGTCAAAAACAAACAGTTTTCTTTCCATGGACACAATCATGCCATATTATCGGGGCTTTGGGAATGAATGGGCGCTAAATCAGTTCTCAGCCCAGAAGATGGCGGTCTTGACGGCCTTCTGCCAGCCCTTGATGAGCTTATGCCTCTTGGACTCCGGAATGTTTGCCTCAAAGAGCTTGTCCACACCCCAGTTCTTCTTGATGTCTTCCTTGCTCTTCCAGTAGCCTGTGGCAAGGCCCGCAAGATAAGCGGCACCCAGTGCCGTGGTCTCGATGCACTTGGGTCTGACAACCTCAGAGGCAAGGATATCGCTTTGGAATTGCATCAGGAAATCATTGGCGCTTGCTCCGCCGTCGACACGCAGGCTTGTGATGGTAAGCCCCGAGTCCTGCTCCATGGCCTTGGCGATGTCATAAGACTGGTATGCCAGGGACTCGAGTGTGGCCCTTATGAAATGCGCGCGGCTGCAGCCTCTGGTCAGGCCAACCACAATTCCTCTGGCATCCTGCTTCCAGTACGGCGCTCCAAGACCGGTGAATGCGGGAACCACATAGCAGTCGGCGGTGTCGTGCACCTTAGTGGCCCATTCCTGACTCTCTGGAGCGTTCTCCACAATGGCCATCTGATCCCTGAGCCACTGGATTGCGGCCCCGGCCACGAAAACGCTTCCCTCAAGGGCATATTCGACATGGTCCTTGTATCCCACCGCGATTGTGGTCACAAGACCGTTCTTTGACTGGACGGGCTTTGTTCCTGTATTCATGAGCATGAAGCAACCGGTTCCGTAAGTGTTCTTCATGTCGCCCTCATCAAAGCAGCACTGTCCGAACAGGGCGCACTGCTGGTCCCCGGCTGCACCGGCAATGGGAATCTCGGCTCCGTAAGCCTCGAAATGGGCATATCCGTAGACACAGCTGGATGGCATCACCTCAGGAAGGATGCATCTGGGGATGTCCAGAATCTTCAGAAGCTCGTCATCCCACTTGAGGGTATGGATGTTGAATATCATGGTGCGGCTTGCGTTTGTGTAGTCCGTGACATGTTTCTTGCCGTTTGTGAGCTTCCAGATGAGCCATGTCTCGATTGTACCGAACAGAAGTTCTCCTGCATTCGCCCTCTCCCTGGCTCCCGGAACGTTGTCCAGAAGCCATTTGATCTTTGAGCCCGAGAAATATGCATCCGGCACAAGACCTGTCTTTTCCCTGATCATGTCGGAGTAACCTGCTTTCACAAGGCCGTCGATTATTGGAGCCGTCCTTCTGCACTGCCAGACAATGGCGTTTGCGATGGGCTTTCCGGTTTTTTTATCCCAGATAACGGTGGTCTCTCTCTGGTTGGTGATTCCAATGGAGTCTATGTCAGCGGCTGTAATCCCCAGCTTCCTGATTGCGGCCCTTGAGACCTCAAGCGTGGTGTCCCAGATCTCCTCCGCATCATGTTCAACCCAACCTGGCTTGGGGAATATTTGGGTGAACTCCTTCTGGGTCACACTGCAGATCTTGCCGCTGTGGTCGAAAAGAATGCATCTGGAACTGGTTGTTCCCTGATCAAGTGCCATGACATATTTCATAAGATAATCTCCTTGGTAATTATTCGTAGTTTAAATTCTAGCCCTTGGAAAACAGACGGGTCAAGGAAAGAATTATGAACACTTGGGTTTTAAACGTTCAAAAACGTTCATTATTCGTTGACAGCATCAGTTTAATGCCATAGACTTCAGATGGACTCACAATTATGAGAGGGCGTGAAATGCTTCCGATGGAAAGACAACAGAGGATATCCGATATCCTCCAGGAAAACGGGATTGTCCAGGTTTCAAGACTTGCAGAACAGTTCGGCGTGTCCGAACTCACAATCCGAAGGGATCTTGACCAGATGGAGGAGAGCCGCCTCCTCAAGAGGACTCACGGTGGAGCCACAATCCTCAGAAACATGAATGCAGAGCCCCACTACCTTCAGAAGGCAGCCCAGTTCGCTGAGGAGAAGAAACGCATAGCCCAGAAGGCGGCAGAGTTTGTAGAGGACAATGACATTGTCATGGTCAACAGCGGAACAACAGCCTCCGCGGTTCTCAGGGCGCTTCTGGAGAGCGGCAAGTCAATAACAATCATCACAAACAACATCGATGTCTTCAATCAGCCTGATACGCTTGGAAAATGCACTATCATTCTCACAGGAGGCGTTTATAGAAGCAGATCCAGATCCCTCTCAGGCTCACTTGCCACAAATCCGCTTGACGGAATGTTCGCAAACAAGGCATTCATCGGTGTTGACGGGATCTCGGAGGATGCGGGTCTCACAACCCCCATCTATGAGGAGAGCGTGGTGAGCAGGATGATGCTCATGCACACATCAGGCAAGGCTTATGTCATTGCCACACACAACAAGATAGGAGTCATCAGCAACTACAGGATCGGGAAGCTTGATGAGATCCACGGAATAATAACAGACCGGGAGGGCGCGGAGTTCTTCCGTTCTGACAGCGACATCAAGGCCGAGATAATCGAGGCCTGAGAATTGGAGGATTAATTATGGAGACAAGACCTTATGTGCCATGGAAGATGGTGAACGACTTCATGGTCGATGTGTTTGAGAAATACGGAGTTCCGAGAAAGGATGCCGAGATCTGCGCGGATGTCCTTCTTGAGTCTGACAGAAGAGGCATTGAGAGCCACGGCTGCAACCGCTTCAAGCCCATCTATCTTGACCGCATCAAGAACGGCACCCTCCTTCCTGTCACAAAGATTGACATTGTCAAGGAGACACCCACCACTGTTGTCATGGATGCCAACAACGGTATGGGAATGGTTGCATCACACAAGATGATGGAGATGCTCATTGAGAAGGCCAAGAAGTACGGTATGGCCGGCGGAACAATCTTCAACTCCACCCACTACGGAATTGCAGGCTACTGGACGACAATGGCAGAGAAAGCCGGAATGATCGGTATCTCAGGAACCAATGCACGCCCGTCTGTTGCCCCCACCTGGGGAGTTGAGCCCATGATGGGAACCAACCCTCTTACATTCACAATGCCGACCGATGAGGATTTCCCCTTCAACTTCGACTGTGCAACTTCCACAATCCAGAACGGAAAGATCGAGTTCTACGAGAGAAGCGGAAAACCGACTCCTGCAGGACTTGTCGTAAACCGCGAGGGAGAGACAATGACAGACAGCGGCAAGATTCTCAAGGACATGAGAGCCGGACAGGCTGCACTCTGCCCGCTCGGAGGCCTTGGAGAGGCAACCGGTGGTTACAAGGGATATGGATTCACAGCTGTTGTCGAGATTCTCTCAGCAGCCCTTGCAGGCGGACCTTACATGAAGGCCCTCAACGGCAAAGACGAGAACGGTAAGCCCCAGATGTACAGGCTGGGCCACTTCTTCTTTGTCATCAACCCCGAGTTCTTCATGGGTCTTGATACGTTTGAGAAGACAGCAGGCGGAATCTGCCGCGACCTCAGGGCCTCAGCAAAGGCTCCGGGAGCAGAGCGCATCTACACAGCTGGAGAGAAAGAACATCTTGCATGGCTGGACCGCAAGGACAAGGGTGTTCCTGTCGGAGAGTCAATTCAGAAGGGGTTCGTCGCACTCAGGGACGAGTTCAACCTGCCGTACAAGTTCCCGTTTGAGAAATAACAGTTATTCACAGCATTTATGAGGACCATTGCATTTGCGATGGTCCTTTTTTGATGCTTATGGTGCAGCTAGGGCAATTAG
>JAFZUN010000050.1 GCA_017618315.1 Spirochaetales bacterium | reverse complement strand
CAACGGCTTCTGACCGTTTTCCATACGAAACCTGAGGTTTCAGATTGCATTACAGGAGAATCTTATTTTCACCAATCCTTGATGTCAAGGCAGTATTAAGTTATCATCTCTCATATGCAGAAAGTAGATATTTTCACAGACGGCGGTTGCTCAGGCAATCCCGGTCCCGGAGGTTGGGCATATGTTGTGCTCTCCGAAGGAAAAATGATCTCATATTCAAGCGGAGGGGAGGCTCAGACCACCAACAACAGGATGGAGCTCAATGCTGTCATCCATGCTATTGAGGATGTCTCTCTCCTGGGCGTAACAACAATAACCATCTCCACTGACAGCCAGTATGTGAAAAACGGGATAACCACATGGATCAACTCATGGAAGAAAAATGGCTGGAAGACAGCCTCTAAGGATCCTGTGAAGAACCGTGAGCTCTGGGAGGAGCTGGACAGGCTGAACAGTGCAGGTAACATCAGGTGGAACTGGGTCAAGGGCCATGCCGGAATCAAGTACAACGAGATGTGTGACTCCCTGGTCAGAAAAGAGATGGAGAAGTTCAAGTCATGAGTGATGCACCTGCAGCTGAGAAGAAGACAAGCCTTTGGACCTTGTTCATCACATTTGCCAAAGTCGGGGTCATGACGTTCGGAGGCGGTTATGCCATGCTTCCGATCCTGGAGAGGGAAGTTGTGAAGAACCACAACTGGACCACCAGCGAGCAGATGCTTGACTACTATGCCATAGGGCAGTGCACACCGGGAATCATTGCCGTGAACGTCTCGACTTTCATCGGATACAAGACACGCGGGATCCTGGGTGCTATTGTGGCCACATTCGGAATGGTTTTCCCGTCACTTGTGATAATCACGGCCCTTGCCTCTGTTCTCAAGATGTTCCAGGACAATGTCTATGTAAAGAAAGCGTTTGCAGGAATCCGTATTGCGGTCTGCGCCCTGATGGTGACTGCGGTGATCGGGCTTGTGAGAAAGGCGGTTTCCAACATACCGACTGCCATTGTGGCTGTGGCGGCATTGCTTCTGCAGCTGCTTCTTGGTGTGTCACCTGTGATCATAGTCATCTGTACAGTGGCATTCGGGTTGATCATGTATTTCTCTACAATAAAAAGAAATAATGATTCAGAAAACAAGGAGGTGCAGAAATGATCCTCCTTCAGCTCTTCTGGGAATTCTTTAAGACAGGTCTGTTTGCCATAGGCGGCGGAATGGCCACCGTTCCGTTCTTGTTTGACATAAGCGCAAGGACCGGATGGTTCACCACAGCCGAGCTTGCAAACATGATTGCCATCTCAGAGTCAACTCCGGGACCCATAGGCGTCAACATGGCCACTTATGTGGGCTTTGAGACAGCAGGAATTCTGGGCAGTGTGATTGCCACCTTAGGTCTTGTGGCTCCGTCAATCATCATCATTGTGATTATAGCCAAGCTTCTGGATGCTTTTGCAGAGAAGCCTGTTGTGAAGACAGTCTTCAAGTACCTGCGTCCTGCGGTGATAGGGCTGTTGCTCTTTGCATTGTGGCAGCTTCTTCCGCTGACATTCCTGGGAGCAGACAACAATCTGCTCTGGGCACCTGTCATAGCCTTTGCGGTGCTTTTATTCTGCATGCTGAAGTGGAAGAAGGTTCACCCCATATTCTGGATAGGGGCGGGCGCCATATTCGGAATAATCGCATTGTGATTCTTTTATTCTGACCTTTCTTCTTTCTCTTCCGGCTCCTGTCCGTGAGCAGGATCTGGAGTCTGTGGCTTCGGGTTAAGGAGCGTGTAGACGTTCTGCCAGATATCCGGGCGAACGGAATAGAGATATGTGACTGTGTCTTTGTCCTTGTATCCCTGATTCCAAAGTATCAATGCCTGCTCATAGGCTGCTGTGGACTGACCTGATTCCATCAGGCGGTCAATGAGAGTCTTGCGGGTCTCCGTGTCATACGGATTGAGCTCCAGCTCTTCCATATAAGCCTCAAATGCAGCTCCTGTGTTGCCTGAAAGATAGAGGAACTCGGCCTGAGCCTTCTTGAATGCGATAATATGAGGGTACTTCTCAAAGCTTGTCCCGCAAAGCTCGGCGGCCTCTGAATTTCTGCCGATATCAGAGAGGATAAGCGCTTTGTTGAAGTAGAGCCTGTAGTCATCGGCCTATTCCAGGGCACGGTCATAGACATCCAGAGCCTTCTCCGGCTGACCTGCTTCCAGATACGTGTTTGCTAGGTCAATAGCTGTGCGGACAATCTGGTCATGCTCGGAGCCGGATGTTGTCCGGCAGGAGGAAAGGCAAAGTAAAGAGATTGCGGCCATCACAAGGATGACCGCTATGATTGTTTTTCTCTCAGCCAAGGACGGTCTCTTCAATCTTCTTGACCTGTGCCCTGTAGAGATTTGTGATTGTTGAGCCGTAATCGGCAATAAGCTGGATCATGTTCCTGGGGTTTCCCGGATAGTCCCAGCCGTTGAGTCTGTCACCTGCATCTCCAAGTCCTGGAAGGATATAGGCCGCATCGTTGAGGACCGGATCCATCCAGAGAGTGTAGACCTCGCACTCGGGCAGGGCCCTGACAATCCTCAGCGATCCCTTGAGGGCTGAGATGACGTT